>JBBQHY010000102.1:0-7501 GCA_038324415.1 Pseudanabaenales cyanobacterium
GGCACATCAACATTGGCAAGCCAAAATATATCTTTACCTAATCCACCAGCGATCGTGTTACCACCTAGTCCTCCAAAAATCTCATCTTCTCCCCTATCACCAAATATGCTGTCATTAAAGGAAGCAAAAATCCGATCATTACCGTCACCACCCGAAAGTATATTTCCCCCTTTGCCATCAGTTGCCGATAACTCATCGTCCCCAGCTTCTCCAAAGAGTTGATCGTTAAAAAATGCAAATAACTGATCGTTATCGGCACCGCCTCTAAGGATGTTTGCCCCTGCCCCAAAACCAGCATCAAGGCGATCGTTTCCACCAAGTCCTAGGATAGTATCGCCACTAACACCATTGCTAATGAACAAATCATCATTATTTGCAGTTCCTTCAATTATTGCCATTTACTTATTCCTCTTATTTTAAAAGCCGAGTTAAATTTGCGAATTTTTCGCAATCCTTAATATTCAAAAAGACAAACCCAATGAAAACCATCTAAAAGATAAGTTCGGAATGAGTTTGCCATATTCATAGACCGTTTACAAGTGTAGATTTTAACTTGCAAACGGTCTAGATAATTACTACTAGACGAATGCAAAACTTGATGCAGTCAAACTTGTAGTGTCAACTCCAGTAAAGGTAGCAAGTACTTTACCCCCTAGGGAGATGTCATTGCCAGTGCGGGTCAACCCAGCGAAATTAGTTCCAGAACCGATCAAGCCAATTACATCAGTTCCAACAGTGAAGTCAAGAACGGTGTTTTTGGTAGATGGAGCTTCACCACCAAAGATCCAGAACTGGTCTGCGCCAGCGCCACCCGCTAATAAATTGCCACCACCAGTAGTAACAAAGAACTTATCGTTACCATCACCACCAAGCGCGCGATCGCCAAATCCAAGGAAGAACGTATCATCGCCAGCACCGCCAGAAATACGATTCCCGCCCTGTCCATCTTTAGCTTCAAAGGTATCGTTACCATCACCACCAAATAGGCGATCGTTTTTGTTAACAAAGATTACGTCATTGCCAGTACCAGTATCGATTCGGTTGTTACCAGCAATTGTAGAACTTGCTACTGTTGCTAAGTCAACTGAGTCGTTACCTGTGCCTGTAAAGATGATGTTATTCCTACCACTAAAAGGAGTATTCGCAACTGCGAAAATATCATCATTGCCAGAAGTACCGACTGGTGTCAAAGTTGGGACACCTTCAACTAACTGCTGCACAGCATCTTGACGAACACTGAGATTTTGAATACGGGTATCTTGGGCTGCACTAACATCGGGCGAGCTAAAGGAAGTAGTGCTAAATCTATTTCCGAGAAATTCAGCGAGGGCATCTTGTTCGGAACCTGCCGCGGCAAAGGTAAATTTGCCAGGGGCTAGATTTAAAGATGTGTCAACTTTGCCGTTGCCATTAAGATCGATGGTCTCACCTCGTAAATCAACTCGATTAGCTAATCCGGGATTTTGCCTAACAAATAATGGGAATGGATAATTATCACCACCCAAAGCATTTGTAGGGCTAGTTCCTGCTAAGAAATTCAAGGTGATTAAGCGGAAAGAACGATTTAAGTCCCCAACAAGAACGCCATCTTTAATGATGATGTCGCGTAACGAACCATCTTCATTAAGAACAACAAGGTTCTGCACCCGATTTCCTTCGGTGGTAACTGCTCCAGTTGTCGAATTAAATGCGATCGCTGTTTTAGTCGGATCGAAACTAAAGGACAAACCACTAATTTGGGGAAATTGTCCGGGGGTAGCACCGGGAGCAGTTCCTGCCACAGCATGTTCAATTACCCAACGTAACTGTTGAGCCGTTACCGTGATTAAGGATAGGTCATTGTTAAATCTCAATGAATTCTCAATATCCAACTGGGAAACATCGCCTTCCTTTTTATTAGGAGCTAGGGGATTTGGTTGGGTAGGTAATCTCACAAAATCATTGGCATTGGTAGAACCCGAAGAAGCGGAGATCGCTCCAATATTATCTCGAATACCACCACCATTTTTAATGGAAATTAAGACAGATGGATCGATCTGGCGTGCTAAAGCTAAATTTGCTTCAGCAGTTAAATTCCCAAAATTAGTTTCTTGGGTACGGACTTCACTGCGAGTTCCATTCAAAAAGACACTAGCTTTACCAACAATCAGATTATCTTTAGATGAAATAACATTTCTAATTCCATCGGTAATAGCGACCACATTGGGACTAGCCACATCACGGGGGTTAACGTCACTGCCATAAACCCGATCTACACCCGCTTCGTCCGTGGCATAGGCTCCATTAATAATGTTATCTAATTTGTTAACTAATAGAACACCATCATTATCAAATTCGACCGCCAAACGACCAACATATTTGTAATTGCCATCGGTATTGACAACCAGAATTGGTTTGCCATCAATACCAGTCCTAATTATGGGATAATCACCTTTCTTGGTATCACCAACGCGAAGAACATCATTACTATCGGCTAGCAATGTATTAGATCCACCGCCAATAATTACATCTACATCCCTTAATCTCGGCGCAATTTCTTCACTTTCGATCGCAAATTGTTGGAAGTGAGAAAGTAGAATAATCTTATTGATGCCCTGAGCCTTAAGCAAGTCTACGGTAGCTTGAATTTCTGCCGCTAGAGCCGCAAAGTCATTTGGATTGTTAGGCGTAACAATAAGGCTGCCAGTAGAAGTGATATTAGGTAAAGTGGGTGTAGTTGCACCGACAATCCCAATCCTCTGGTCATCTGGGGTTCCTGTGAGCCCATCAGTGCCAGCCACGGTGATTACTGTGCTTTTAGCGAGTTTCCCTCTAATCGTACTTGCTTCTGCGGTGGTTTGATTAGCTGCTAGATCCGAGTTACTCAGGTTACCTGCGGCAATTTCTGGGGCGAAATTGATGTTGGTACTGAGATATGGGAACAAGGTACCAGGATTTCCACTGCCAGTCCGAATAATATCGCGAACTTGTCTTACTCCTAGGTCAAACTCATGATTTCCAAGGGCTGAAGCTTGAATACCGAACGCATTAAGAATCCCAATATCTCCCCGACCAATAACTGGGGCAGTACTTGTGCCTAGTCCACCAACTCCATTTAAACTCGTATCGCTGGAAGCATTTAAAAATGCCCCAGGAATGTAGTTATCGCCAGAGGATAAAGTTAGGGTATTACCCTTGAAATTTGGATCGTCTTTAAGTCTATTTAGAACTGCTGAGAATCGCACGGCATCGTCAACTGCGGCAATGCCAGCTTCAAAATCTGATGCATGCAGGATTTGTAATTTGAAATTCGGTACTTCAAATACGCTAACTGTATTACTACCTTCACTAGCGGTAACTAGCAGAGGATTACCCGTGGGACTTTCAGCAGCAGAAATAAAGCTCAATCCTTCGACACGACGATCTTCAGGTGTATTAATGTACTGAACAAATGAGGGAGCAACAGGATTGGTAACATCATAGACAATCACATCGCCAACTCTTTCCAGACCAATAAAAGCGAAAGTGCGTCCTCCAATCACGCCAACGGTGACACCTTCAGGTTCAGGACCTTTGTTATCACTACGAGTATCAAAGTTTGCACTTACCCCGTCAGGGTCAGAATTAAATAAAGTTGGTGCCCGTTCAGATGTAATCTTTTCTATTTGATCGCCGCTATCAAAAACAATTTTGCCGCTAGCATCTAAAATCGAGAAGGAGCGACCGCCAAAGGACACAATTTGATCGAAGTCGCCATCGCCATCGGTATCTCCCGATCTATTAGAAACAGTCAATCGTCCAAGATTTTGAGGTAATTTGAGTGCGGCGGCATTTGGGAAAACCGTGGGGTCAAGCACATAGGTAGCAGAACTAACTCGAACTTCTTCGTTGAAAATCCCGCCTTCGCTCTGACCAGTAATAATGCCACCTGCGGTAGGGCGAACCCTTGCATCACCTTCATTGGCAATTACATAGAAGGTTTGCCCCCCCGATGTATAGCTAGCGATCGCATCGGGTTGATAGGCTCCAAATACAGGCACATTTTGAATGTTGATTTTACCGCCACCAGCAGCAGTCCCATCAACATCGCGATCGCTAGCATCTATGCCATTACCAGGAAGATTGAAATTCTTTAAACCTAAAGGAACAATATTTGTAATTGTGGCTGTAGCAATATTGACTGTAGCGATCGCATTATTTTCTTGCAATGTCACCGCAGCAGTCAAACCATCAGCAGAGATGGCAATATATTCAGGCTCTAAATCTTGAGATACAGTTGCTATAACTGGAACGCCACCAATAGTGCGATCGCCAATAATTCTGACCCCAGCCGCCCTCAGTGAATCCTTTTGAGCATTAAAGGCGTTGAAATTTGCTTCTTGAACCGTGGCAGTAATTGTGCCAGCCGCTAAATTAACGCTACTAATAGTGATAATACTTACAGAACCTTCGGGATCGATCGAGTAATCCTCATTTGGTTCACCTTCATTAGCCACCAGCACCTTTGAACCGTCAGGCGTAAAAGTGAGCATATCTGGCAAGAAGCCAACTTCAACGGAATTTAGAAAAGTACCATCAGCTGCTCTGAAGAAGCTAACTTGCCCTCTACGATTGGTACTGAGCGGTGATGTCTCACGAACTTCATAGGCAACAGCAACTATGCCATTTTTCACAGCAACACTATTCGGGGCAATTGCTGTTCCAGCAGGAGGCGTAAACCCAGGTGTTAATGCTCCTAGACTTGTTAATGCTCCTATATTAGTGATTGTATAAATATCAACTTTACTTGCAGCAACCACATACAGACGTTTACTAATAGGATCAAAAGCTGGAATTTCTGAACCAGTTGTACTGGTGAAACCACCAACTTTATTTAAGAATATGGACATAATCTTTTGCTATTAATCTATAAGTATTTACTTTACAATTTTATAAATATAATGCTGTGACTCTGCATAAACTTTAGATAAGCTTTGTTTAAGGTTGGATTAAGTTTAACCAGAGTAGTAAGTTGAGATTAAGGCTATTATGATCGCACTCACGCATGGACAATACACATATCTCTAATTTGTATCAAAATCTTGAGGGTATAAGTGTCAATTAAGGAAGTGGACTCATGCCAATGTTAAAACTAATGGCAATCCGTTGTTCCGCACTCATATTCATATCTACACCATGCAAAAGCCAACTGGGAAATAATAACATTGTCCCTGCATGGGCTTTATAGCTGACCTTGGGAAATGTCCATAAATTAAATTTTTCCATAGGCGGCACTAACATCTGGGCGGTGGGACGTGGATCTGAAAAAAAATATCTCCATAGTTTGTCGGAGATTGAAGATAATATACGCCACTTAAAATAGAATTTGGATGATTGTGTACCGAGTTGGAGGCGAACTTCCCGTTAACAACTGCCCAGCAGGTAGTGATGTTAAATGAGAACTTCTGTAAATCCCAATGCAAAAAGTTTGCCACCTCAAGGACATTATTACTAATTATTTTTGTAAATTCTGAAAAACATTCTCGTTCGTGTAAGTTATTTACACTATGCCAACCTAAAATATTTGACCATTTTTCTCCTTGGCGATCGCATTTTTATTCTTGTTCAATTTCTACCAATAAAATCGAATTTAGTTGTTGATAATTATCAATTTGAAAGTGCCAAATAGAAGTTGGGAACCAATCATTTCTGGAACTGCCCATAGATTTTAATTGTTAAAAAATAGAACCGCCAATAAATTCAAACTTATCGAACAAACTTGAGACTTTCAGTATTTTTGGCAAAGAAATCTGTAAATAAACTAATGATTGTGCGATCGCGAATCTTGATATTAGCACTTAGAGACATTCCAGACTGCAAAGGAATTTGTCGCCCATTCACATTTAAAAATTGGCTTTCAATTTGAATCTTGGCAGGGAAGCGATAGGTGGGATTGATTTGATCGGGAGGTAAAGCATCAGAACCAATCCAAATTAATTTACCCTTTATATCGCCAAATTCACTAAAAGGAAATGAATCGATTCTGACATCAACGGGCATATTTTCTTTAATAAAACCAATATCTTGGTTAGTGATATAAATCTTGGCAATTAATTGATCGTCAGGTACGATTTTAAGCACATTTTCGGAAGTGTTAGTATTGGCAACATAGCCCAAACCTGCCTTTAATTCAAAGACTGTCCCTGAGACTGGTGCGCGTAACTCTTGATATTGCAACGCAACTTCGGCTTGCTTGATCTGCCCCTCCACTTCCACCAGCCGTTTGCTATTATCGACTAAAGCTTTCGTAAATTGACTATCAATTTCGGCAACGCGTTTCGTGTTATCAGCAAGTTGCGAGGTTAATTCTTTGCGGGTAACGTCAAAGGTGTTGGTAAGCCGTGATCGCCCTTCAGTAATTGCCGCTTTGATCCGCATTTCTTCCTGTTGCAGTTGTCGAATTTCTGATTCAGTATTCTGCACCTCTTCTTGTTGTTTTAAATATTGAATCCGTGAAATGCCACCTTCTTCAGCCACATCTTTAATATCATTAAGAATTTTTTTGCTAATTGCTAAAGACTGTTCCTTCCCCGCCCGTTTCGTTTGAGTTTGATAGAGTTGTTCAACGGACTGGGTAATGTTTGCCTCGACTGCCTGCGATCGTGAACCAAGTTCAGCTTTATTAGCATTGAATCGATCCTGTTGATCCCCAGATAGACCTCCACTCTCACCATTAACTTGAATGCGATAAAGTTGGGATTCCGATAGCAAAGCTTCACGACTGCTGGCAAGGGCTAGAAATTCAGAAGGTATTTTAATAATTTCCGAATTAGAAGGTGTGGCAGGATTGCCGTTTAGAACCGAACGATAAAACTGATTTTCCTCTTGCAGATTATTACGCAGTTTTTTTAATGAATCTAGTTGCGCTTTTGCCGCAGTAGAGTCTATGCGTAAAAGAACTTGTCCTGCCTTAACGCGCTCACCATCTTTGACTAAAACTTCCTTAAGTACACCACTAGCAGGAGCCTTCACTTCTTTGACTGCGCCCGTAGGTTCTAATTTCCCTTGGGCAGGTACAGACTCTTCAATCTTAGCCACCGATGCCCAAATTAGTCCACAGGTTAATGAACCAATTAATGCCCATAAAATCCCCTGAGTCCATTTAGGTGATTGCCGGAGGACAAGGGGTTGATCGAAATTTTGGACTGCGATCGCACTCGAATTCTTTTCGACTAAAGCAGCATCGGGCTCTTGCACGACAAGGGCATCGTTTTTAACAGGAAGATTGCTAGATAGATTATCTAAATCTTCATTATTATGTTTATTTGGATTCGACATATGGATTTACCTAAATTCAGAATTGATTAAAATATACAGTCCGTGGCAAATTGCAGAATACTAAACTAATTAAGATTCCCCCGCCACCTCTTGCTGGCGATAGAGGGTATAGTACCTTTCCCGCAAAGCCATTAAATCTGGATGGGTTCCTTGCTCGGCAACTCTGCCACTATCCATTACTAAAATCAGATCGGCGCTATGAATT
>JBBQHY010000103.1:0-7413 GCA_038324415.1 Pseudanabaenales cyanobacterium
TCAAAAAAGGGTTTTCTAAGATAAAGAAAGTGCCTGAAGACATCGCCTCATAGATAATTTTCGGATTTACGAACTTATCCTGTCAGTTTTAACTAGCGGGAGATTTCCTGCTAGAGGTACTTATTAGTCTAAACTCCAGTATTAATGTTTATTTTGATCTGGATAATTCTCCCTACAAATTGGGTTAAAAATATGAACTTCTGTCCTCCTACTTTTAAGCAATGTTCTCTAAATACATCTAAGGGCAAAATTAATTACTACGAGAGTACAGATCATACCGAAAGCATGGAAACCCTCGTATTTCTGCACGGCTTTGGTGGTGGTTCCTCATCTTTTGAGTGGTCAAAGGTCTATCCCGCCTTCACTAGTGATTATCGAGTTCTGGCTCCAGACTTGGTAGGGTGGGGATTATCTGAACATCTTGCCCGTGATTACACATCCTTTGATTATCGTCAGGCGATCGCTGAATTTTTGAAAGTTACTTGCCCTAAGCCTCCGATCGTCGTTGCTTCCAGTGTTGTGGCAGGGTTAAGTGTTTGGCTATCGACGGAAAAACCCGAACTATTTGAAAACCTAATTTTAATATGTCCCACTGGCTTATCAGATTTTGGCAAACCCTTTAATGGTGAGGCATTTCAGTTTTTTAGCAATATTCCCGTTGCCAACTACCTGCTCTACAGTCAGGTTATCGTTAATCCTTTATCAATTCGGGGATTTTTGGAAAATGTTCTATTTCTTCATAAAAATCGAGTTACTCAAGAGATGGTGGATGCCTATTATGTGTCTGGACAACAACCTCGAGCAGAATATGCAGCATTTTCATTTTTAAAGGGTTACAACAGCTTTGACCTTGCTAAATTTATGCCGAAATTAACTAAATCAACGGTAATTCTCTGGGGCGAAAAAGCAAACTTTGCCTCTCCCAATCAAGGTAAACGTTTAGCCGATCTCAGCCCATTCGTTAAATATTTCCAAATTATTCCAGATACGGGCACAGTTCCCCACCTAGAGCTTCCGGCCACTACGATCGCCACCATTAATAGAGCCTTATCAGCTTTAGCTTAGGCAGAAAATAAAAATATCTAAACAACTCCGAGTTTGATCACTTGCACTGCGCAGGCTTTAAGCTCTGGTTGAAAAGAATAGGGATCGGATTCGGGATGGGTGAGATTATTAGCCTCGGCATTATCTGCCCAAAGAGAACCCCAATGCATAGGTGCAAACAACACCAAAGGAGCGATCGCTTCTGTAATCAAAACAGGAAATCTAGCACTACCACGGCGGGATTTGACTTCGACTATTTCTCCTTGGCTAAGATTGATGTTTTTAGCATCTTTGGGATGGATTTCCAGAAAAGGATGGGGGTGCATTTGGTTAATTTTTTTTATCCTGCCCGTGCGAGTCATAGTGTGCCAATGCCCATAAACTCTACCGATAGTAAGAACAAAAGGATAATCTTGATCGGATGGTTCAGCTAAACCTTTGGAATGATAAGAAGCGAAGTTGGCTTTACCATTGGCAGTATGAAATTGCAGATTCCCATAAAGCCTTTTTGTGGCAACTCGACTGATGGATTCTCTACCATTGTCAGGGCAGGGCCATTGTAACGCTCCCTTAGAAAGGCGGTCGTGGGTAATTCCCGTAATATCACAGGGGCGATCGCGCGTAATCTGAGCATATTCAGCATAGACTTCCGACGAGTCTTTAAAGTTGAAATGTTTACTAAACCCTAGTCTTCGTCCAACTTCAGCAAAAATTTGCCAATCATCTCTGGCTTCACCGAGGGGAGAATGGAAGGATTCACAAAGAGTAATTCGCCGTTCCGAATTAGTCATAGTCCCCGTTTTTTCGCTCCATTGGGTTGCAGGTAAAAGTAAATGGGCAAAGGCTGAGGTTTCCGTGGGGTAATAGGCATCTTGGTAGACCGTAAAGGGCGATCGCATTAGGGCTTTTTTAGTTCGTTCCAAGTCAGGAAAGCTAACGGCAGGATTAGTAGCTGCAATCCAGAGAAATCCCACATCCCCAGATTCTAAGCCTCGAATGATATCCCATGCGGTTCTGCCGATTTTATCTGAAATATTTCCAGATGGTAATTGCCAATGGTTTTCCAATTCTGCACGATGTTGAGGATTAGTGACAAAGCGATAACCTGGAAGAAGATGGCTCAATCCTCCTGCTTCTCTACCCCCCATGGCATTAGGTTGACCTGTTAGAGAAAATGGACCAGCGCCAGCTTTGCCAATTTGTCCAGTAAGCAAATGTAAGTTGATAATGGATTGAACTTTAGCAGTGCCTTCCGTGGATTGATTCACTCCCATTGACCACAGGGATAGAACTTTTTTTGACTGCGCCCAGTAGCTAGCGGCGGTTTCTAAGTCCTGAATAGAGATTCCGCACCTAGAGGCGACCACATCGGGGGAATAGTTTTTAATTAGTTCTCTAAATTCGGCATATCCATTAGTATGATTATGAATAAAATCTTCACTTTGGAAATTTCCCTCAAACAAGAGATAAGCAATGCCATTTAATAAATCTATATCTGTGCCAGGGCGAATTCCTAAATGTAAATCGGCGACTTCAGCCGTTTGGGTGCGACGGGGATCAACGACGATTAATTTAACATGGGGATTTTGTTTATGGTGTTTACGCAGGCGATTGAAAATAATGGGATGACATTCCGCAGTATTGCTACCAATAATAAAAGCGCAGTCGGTGAGGTCTAAATCTTCATAGCAACAGGGAGGTCCATCGGCTCCAAAGCTCTTAACATAGCCTGACACCGCCGAAGACATACACAGCCTTGAATTGGCATCAAAATTATTGGTTCCTAAGCAGCCTTTGAATAATTTCTGGGCAATGTAATAATCTTCGGTTTGAAACTGCCCCGAACCATACATACATAAGCCATCTACGCCTTGGGTTTTAATTACTTCGGAAATACGATCGCAAATTGCAGATAAGGCAACTTCCCAAGTTACTTGCTGAAAGTCTTGATCCAAAGAACTTCGCATCATCGGATATGCCAGTCGATCTTTATCAATGGATTCGGCAATGGTTGCGCCTTTGACACAGACCATACCTTGGCTAGATGGATGACTGCGATCGCCCCGCACTTTGACTAAATCAACTAATGGAACAGTATCTTTTTGAACCAAATCCTTTTTGTCTAAATGCACGACTTCTAAGCCACAGCCGACACCGCAGTAAGGGCAGAGAGTTTTGGTAATAGTGGACATATTTTTAGAGCTTATACCAGTTGGCGATCGCCCACAAATTCTCTAATTTCCGTAGTCCTAGGTAGACCAGCCATGGGACTAGCTGGATCAAATATTTCACCATCTGCCATGATAATCGGAGCTAAAGAAGTGGTGGCAACGGGTAAGTCTAATTCCTCAGAAGCACGGCGGTAGGTTTGAGGATCGAGCATTTGATCGAGGATGAGATCGTAGTTAGTGGGGAAAGGAATCAAGTTCCATCGTGCCATCTGTGCTATTACCCAAAGGTGTTCGGAACGGTTAGGAGAATTATCACCAAAGAAAATATTAAAATCCTTAAGATAAAGATTCTCGCCTGAACCTTTGCGATACGGGCTATTGAAGCCTGAACGGGCATATATTGATTGAGCATTTAGATATGCAGGCTGACAAATAATTTCTAATATCTCATCTCGATTTTTGTCTGGTTGACAATAGGCACAGGCTTCTAATAGGGCTTTGGTTAGAGCCAAATGAGAATTTGGATACCCTGCTGCCCAATCCGCTTTCACCCCTAAAACCTTCTCAGGGTGGCCATTCCAAATGTCTAAATCTGTAGCAATAATATATCCCAAGCCTTCGTGGACTGAACGGGAGTTCCAAGGTTCGCCAACTGAAAATCCAATAATATTGCTGGAAATTAAGTTGGATACCATCTGGGCGGGCGGAATTACCACCACATCCAGTTCATTCTCAGGGTCTATACCTGCACTTGCTAACCAATGCCGTAGGAGTAAGTTGTGCATTGAAGCTGGATGTACCATGCCAAAGATTGGACGGAACTCCTGGGCTTGAATATATGTTTTGAGACTAGCTAAATCTCGCACTCCAGCATCCCAAACTGATTTAGCAATTGTAATCGCATTCCCGTTTCGACTAAGGGTGAGAGATGTAATTATGGGAAGAGGCTCTTTTTTACCCATGCCTAAACTAATTGCCAAGGGCATTCCCGTCACCATTTGCGCTGCATCTAACCTGCCTTCTCTAATGCCATCAGCGATCGCCCCCCAGCTTTTCTCACGTGATAGAGTTACTTCTAAGCCATGTTTAGCAAATAATCCCTTCTCTTGGGCGATTACCAATGGAGCACAGTCAGTGAGTGGGATAAAGCCTATAGTTAGGTTCACCTTCTCAATCTTGCCACGGCTAACTACAGCTTCCACTTTGCGCTTGGCTTTATCCACCTTATCTTTCTTTTGACGGTTCAAAAACTCTATAAGTTCTCCCCGCATCCGATAATAGTTAGGATTATTGACAATTTCCATACGATGACGAGGTCGAGGTAAATTCACTTCCAATATTTGACCAATGTGCGCCGATGGACCATTTGTTAACATCACAATGCGATCGCTCAATAGCAAAGCCTCATCCACATCATGGGTAATCATCACCACGGAAAGGGAATGATTTTCACAGATTTTCATCAATTGTTCCTGTAATCTACCTCTCGTTAATGCATCCAAAGCGCCAAAGGGTTCATCCAGTAATAGTAATTTAGGACGAATTGATAATGCCCTAGCAATTCCTACCCGTTGCTTCATTCCCCCTGAAATTTCTCGTGGAAACTTATCAGCAGCAGGGCGTAAACTTACAAGATCAATATGCTCTTCAACAATTTGTTTACGTTCTTTTTTAGATTTTTCCTTAAATACCCGATTGACGGCAAGGGCAATATTCTGTCTAACGGTTAGCCAAGGTAAAAGTGAATGATTTTGAAATACCATCATCCGATCTGGTCCAGGATTTCTTACCTCTTTCCCCTCTAGGACAATCCCCCCATTAGTTGCTCGATCCAGTCCTGCAATAATATTAAGGAGAGTAGATTTCCCGCAGCCAGAATGTCCAATTAAAGTAACAAATTCACCTTTATTAACTTTGAAGTCAACATCACTAATGGCAATATAAGCACCTTCTCTAGTCGGAAAAATGCGATCAACGTGATCGATTTCTAAAAATGGGACTTCATTCTGTAAAGCGCAACTATCGTAAGTCATGAATTTAGGAGGATAAATTGAGGATAAATTAGAGATTAGTGAGCATCATCAGCGAGGGCAAAGCGATTAAATAGGAAGTCAAGGGCTTGATTTCTTAAGCTATAGTATCTAGGATCTTCGGCAATTAAAGTGCGATCGCGCGGGCGGGGGAAAGGCACTTCTAAAATTTCACCAATTGTAGCCTTAGGTCCATTGGTCATCATGACAATGCGATCGCTCAATAATACCGCCTCATCAATATCATGGGTAATCATCAATACCGTCACTTGATGTTCTTGCCAAATTTTCAAAAGTTCCTCTTGGAGTTCTTCACGGGTCAAAATATCCAACGCCCCAAAGGGTTCATCTAGAATTAACACCTCGGGACGAATTGCCAATGCCCGTGCGATCGAAACCCGTTGCCGCATCCCGCCTGATAGCTGCCCTGGTTTTTTGTTTGATCCCGCCGTCAATCCCACCATTTCCAGATGATCTTTTACAATCTCGGTATTTTGGGCTCTAGAGTTCTGAGGATAGACATTTTTAACTGCCAACATCACATTGTCAAATGCCGTCAGCCAAGGCAGCAGTGAGTAATTTTGAAAAACCACCATGCGATCTGGACCTGGCTTGGTAATCAGCTTATTTTGGAGCCGAATCTCTCCCGTTGTTGGTTTATTAAACCCAGCAACCATATTGAGAAGGGTAGACTTACCGCAACCAGAATGTCCAATTACACAGATAAACTCACCTTCATACACCGTTAAATTGATGTTTTCCAGAACTGTGAAATCCCCTTTGCGGGTGGGATATACCTTAGATACATTCTCAATTACTAAAAATGGATCTTGATTACGCCTATCTAGAAGGTCTTGTTCTGAACTATTGGCTAGATTTGAAGTAACTGTTTGCATATTTTACCTTCAGAAACTGTAACTCTATGAAAAAAGAGAAGTAAAAAAGAGAAGAAGTGAAAATTAACTATCGGTTTGCACCATGAATTTACTGATATAAAACACCACTTTA
This sequence comes from Pseudanabaenales cyanobacterium, assembly GCA_038324415.1. Taxonomy (GTDB): domain Bacteria; phylum Cyanobacteriota; class Cyanobacteriia; order Pseudanabaenales; family Pseudanabaenaceae; genus PCC-7502. The sequence goes on from JBBQHY010000103.1 coordinate 6,254, forward strand.
TCCAGTAATAAGCCCACAATACCCACATAGAACAAAGCCACAATCATTTCACTATACTTACTACTGTTATAGCTATCCCAAATAAAGAAGCCAATACCTACTCCACCCTTGAGCATCTCTGCCGCGACGATCGCTAGCCAAGATAAGCCAATCGCAATTCGTAAGCCCGTAAAAATATAGGGAGCTGCTGAAGGGATGAGAATTTTAGTGAAATACTCAAATCGAGATAATTTTAAGACCTTAGCCACATTTCGATAATCTTGAGGAACTTGCTGGACACCAACAGCTGTGTTCATGAGCACAGGCCATACCGAAGTGATAAAAATTACAAAGACGGCGGACAATTCAACTGCATCAGTTCCCATCATTTTAAGAACCTCGCTATCTTTAAAGGATTCAAAAACTGCTGAAGATATAGGTAGCCATGCCAAGGGTGGAACCGTCCGCAGCACCTGAAAGATGGGGTCAAAGGCTCGATACATGACCACATTAGTCCCAATCAAAATTCCTAAAGCAATACCAATAACAACAGAACCACTGTAACCAATACCCACCCGTTTTAAGCTTTCAAAAATATGGCGACCCAGCCCTTTATCGGTACCACCATTATCGAAAAACGGATCGACAATGAACTTCCAAGCCTCAGTTACGACCTTAGTCGGTGGTGGCAAAGGTGGAGCTTCTCCTCCACACAAAAGTTGCCAAATAAAGAGCAAAGAACCCAATGCCAAGACTGGTGGCACTATAAATTTAAGTTGTCCTTGTAGCCATTCAAAAACTACATTTGACGAAGACTGCTTGATTACATTGTTTGAAGTCATAGTTTAGATATCTCATTATGAAAGGGAAAGTAGAAGTGCAGAGCTACGTTTAAGGAAGAATAAACTTCCACTCCTTAGGTTTCAGAACTCACACTGTTCAACCTTGACTCAGTCTCGACCTCCTAACTTATATACTTTCTTGACTAATATCAGTAATCCTTAAACTAAAAAAGAAGTATGAGAGAAATTAGGAGATCAATAGAGAATTTATTTATACCTTCTTGATCTTGAGGCTTTTGAGATAAGCAGCAGGATTAGCAGGATCAAATTTCACCCCATCAAAGAAGGTTTCCACCCCACGGGAAGTAGATTTTGGTATAGCTGCCGATTGCCCGATCG
>JBBQHY010000104.1:0-7400 GCA_038324415.1 Pseudanabaenales cyanobacterium
TGTTACATTTGGGGGCAGCCATTTGATGGATTTATACATCACCACCGCATCCGTCGGGTTGAGCCAGAAGGAAATTCAACAGGGCTTTAATGCTGGGGATTTGTTTCGTTTCTCAACCCAATTTTCAGGAACATCTGCTCAGCCATTTTTAGGTTCATCATGAATGTAGATATATTTTATTTAAATCATTTAATATTAAATTACTATTTGGAAGAGATTCTAACGATTTACCCTTAGATCAAATTTGTCAAAACATCATCGAAAATACTGAATCAGTAATGACTTTTATACCAAGCTCTAACTTCTTGGAGTCTATAAAATGAGTTTGTTTGATTTTTAAGAAAGACTTAACACTTCCACTGCTAAAGCAAGGTTTTTTTGCAGGTGAAAGATAAATAATTATCAATAAGTCATGATTAGCGATCGCCCGAAAGCACATAATAAAAGTGATAACTGATATTTGATTATGGCTCCCATTACAAAACTATTGATTGCCAACCGTGGCGAGATTGCCCTGCGCGTAATTAGAACTTGTGAAGAACTAGGTATTGCGACAGTTGCTGTTCATTCCACCGCCGATCTCAACTCACTTCATGTCCAAATGGCAACGGAATCAGTATGTATCGGCGATCCACCCAGCAACAAAAGTTATCTCAATATTCCTAATATTATTGCCGCTGCCATATCACACCATGCCACTGCCATTCATCCGGGTTACGGATTTTTGTCAGAAAGTGCCAAGTTCGCTGAAATCTGTGCCGAGCATAAATTAATTTTTGTCGGTCCTACTCCTGCCTCGATCAGAGCCATGGGGGATAAATCCACTGCTAAAAAAACCATGCAACGGGCAGGAGTGCCGACAATTCCTGGAAGTGATGGGCTGATAGAATCTGAAGATCAGGCATTAAAAGTAGCAGAAAAGTTGGGCTATCCCGTCATGGTCAAAGCCACTGCAGGGGGAGGCGGGCGGGGGATGCGCTATTGTACTAGCCCCAGCGAATTACTCAGATTACTTAAAGCGGCTCAAGGTGAAGCCGAGGCAGCCTTTGGCAATTCAGGAGTTTACATTGAAAAAATTATTGAAGAGCCGCGCCATATAGAGTTTCAGATTTTGGCAGATAGCTATGGTAATGTCATCCACCTTGGTGAACGGGATTGTTCGATCCAACGTCGCCACCAGAAATTATTAGAAGAAGCTCCAAGTTTTGCCCTAAACCCCAAATTACGTGCCCAAATGGGAAATGCGGCGGTCAAAGCGGCTCAGGTGATTAATTACATGGGAGTTGGTACTGTCGAATTTTTGCTGGATAAATATGGCAAGTTTTACTTTATGGAAATGAATACCCGCATTCAGGTCGAACATCCAGTAACAGAGATGATTACAGGTATAGATTTAATTGCTGAACAGTTACGGGTGGCGATGGGTGAAAAACTGAGGTTGGCACAAAAGGATGTGGTTTTGACGGGTCATGCGATCGAATGTCGGATTAATGCCGAAGATCCAGACCATAATTTCCGTCCCCATCCTGGCAGAATTAGTGGCTATTTACCGCCTGGTGGACCTGGTGTACGGATGGATTCTCATATTTATACCGACTATGATATTCCGCCCTATTACGACTCTTTAATTGGCAAGTTGATTGTTTGGGGTAGCGATCGCCCTGCGGCAATTAGAAGAATGAAACGAGCTTTAATGGAATGTGCAATTACAGGAGTGCCTACAACAATCAGCTTTCATCAAAAAATTTTAGATGACGATGCCTTTCAGAAGGGTAAAGTCTTCACAAATTACGTGCAGCAATTAATGGAAAGACTTCAATAATCAAAATTTAATGGAAATTATTAATCAAGCGATCGCCGCTCTTTATCCTACATTTAGCCAAATCGATCTGCAAGTTAAAAATAATCTCAGTAAAGTTTTACAAGCATTTCGAGATCATAGAGTCGGCACCCATCACTTTTCGAGCGTCAGTGGCTATGGACATAACGATTTAGGTCGAGAAGTTATAGATAAGGTTTTTGCCCAAGTTCTGGGAGCCGAAGCTGCGGCTGTGCGAGTGCAATTTGTCTCAGGTACCCATGCGATCGCCTGCTGTTTATTCGGTATTCTTCGTCCGAATGATGAATTACTCTCAGTTGCAGGTGCACCCTACGACACTCTAGAAGAAGTGATTGGGCATCACGGTTCGGGGCAAGGCTCCTTAAGGGAATTTGGGATTACTTATAGACAGATAGATTTAACTGCATCTGGAGAAATTGATTGGGAGTCCTTGGCAAACTCAGTTAAACCCAAAACTAAAATGGTCTTGATTCAGCGATCCTGTGGCTATGATTGGCGATCGAGTTTATCTATTCCTGAAATTGAACGCATTATTAAATTAGTTAAACACCAAAATCCTCACACTGTCTGTTTTGTCGATAACTGCTATGGCGAACTCGTGGCGGATTTAGAACCAACCCAAGTCGGAGCAGATTTGATGGCTGGATCGTTAATTAAAAATCTCGGCGGAACTATTGCCATGGCTGGCGGATATGTTGCAGGCAAACAGGAATATGTGGAAGCAGCAGTTTGTCGGCTCACCGCTCCAGGAATTGGTATGTCAGGTGGCGCAACCCTAGATCAAAATCGGTTATTTCTCCAAGGGCTTTTCCTAGCTCCACAAATGGTAGGAGAAGCGGTCAAATCTTCTCACTTAGCAGCCTACGTTTTTTCCCAGTTAGGATATAAAGTTAACCCTTTACCCTTTGTCCCTCGTCTTGACGTAATTCAAGCCATTCAATTAGGCAGTGCCGAGAAAATAATCCAAGTTTGTCGAGCAATTCAAAAATATTCACCCATTGATTCCTATGTCGATCCAGTTCCCGGAAATATGCCTGGATATGTAAGCGAATTAGTCATGGCAGGTGGAACCTTTATTGATGGCAGTACTTCTGAACTCTCTGCAGATGCGCCCTTAAGGGAACCATACACTATATATATTCAAGGTGGCACGCACTGGACTCATCTCGCGATCGCTTTAGAAGCAGTAATTAGTAATCTTGGCTAAATTGGAGTTGATAAGTATCCACAGATTTGATATCATTCACATCTATGCTGGTGTAGCTCAGGGGTAGAGCAACGGTTTTGTAAACCGTCGGTCGCAAGTTCAAATCTCGTCACCAGCTTTCAGTTATATCTTGGGTTGTAAGGGTTTTAGGCTTAAATATCTAAACCGATAGTGGCCTTATTAAAACTAAAAAACGCTACAATGGGCTTAAATTTATTCCTAATTTTAGTCGTGTGTCTGACAAACTAATTGACTCTGTCAATGACCGTATTATAGAAAATTTTGATCAAAGCTGCTGCAGAATGAGTCTTACAATTGATCAAAAAATAGACCACAATAGTTAAACCAATTGAGGGCATTTTCGTCAGTAACAGAATTTCCCGCCATAGTAATTGCTTTGTAATTTATTCCTAGGATTGCCAGTTATGCCCGATCGCCTAATTTTGACTATTAATAACTTACAAGTAGACTTTAAAAATGATGAAGGTCTAGTTACTGCGGTTAAGGATGTGTCTTTAGAAATGACTCAGGGCAGAACATTAGGGATTGTCGGTGAATCTGGATCTGGCAAATCCGTAACTGCATTGGCAATGATGGGTTTACTCTCCCAGACTGCAAAGGTGAGAAATGGAGAAATTTGGCTAAATCTTGAGGATCAAGTTCCTGTAAATTTACTGAACTGTAATCCTGAGCAAATGCGCTTATATCGGGGAGATCGCCTAGCCATGATCTTTCAAGAACCGATGACTTCCCTAAATCCTCTCTTTACCTGTGGCTACCAGTTAGTGGAGACGATTCAACTACATCAAAAATTATCACCCGAATTGGCAAAAACCAGAGCCATTGAATTATTGGGAGAAGTCTTATTACCAGAACCTACGCAAATTTTTCAGCGTTATCCCCACGAGCTTTCAGGTGGTCAGTTGCAAAGGGTGATGATTGCGATCGCCATTTCCTGTAATCCCTTAATTCTCATTGCCGATGAACCGACTACAGCTTTGGATGTGACCATTCAGGCTGAAATTCTAGATTTATTAAAAAAGCTGCAAACCGAACGTCATATGTCAATTTTGTTTATTACCCATGATTTGGGAGTAATCGCCCAGATTGCAGACCAAATTGCCGTCATGTACAAAGGGCAGATTGTGGAATATGGCAATACTAATCATATTTTTCAACAGCCCCAACATCCTTACACCAAAGGTTTAATTGCCTGCCGTCCCCAAATGCAACAGCGATTACAACTACTTCCCACAATTAGCGATTTTATGGAAGTATCACCCACGGGAGAAGCGATCGCTAAATTCACACTAACTTCAGAAATCGTAACTCCAGACCAAATCGCCCAACGACTTCAGGTTTTACAGAGTAAAGAACCATTACTAAAAGTTAAAAATCTCCGAGTAGAGTTTCCAATGCGTGGGGTGTGGGGACAAACCAAACGATATACAGTGGCAGTAAATGATATTAGTTTTGAGGTTTATGCAGGAGAAACCCTTGGCTTAGTCGGTGAATCAGGATGTGGAAAGACTACTACGGGCAAAGCTATTTTGCAACTGATTAAGCCCACAGGTGGTGAGGTTTGGTTTGAAGGTAAAAATATTTTAAATTTTAACCGCAGGGAACTCCAACGTCTCCGTCGTGATGTACAGGTGGTGTTCCAAGATCCCTTTGGCTCTCTGAATCCCCGCATGAGTATTGGAAATGCGATCGCTGAACCCTTAGAAATTCATGATTTTTATAGTAATCGCCGTCAGCCCCGCAAAGAAAGACAGGAACGGGTAATTTATCTGCTCAAGCGGGTAGGTTTAGATCGCAGTGCCTATAAGCGGTTTCCCCATGAGTTTTCAGGTGGGCAACGCCAACGGATTTGTATTGCTAGGGCTTTGGCTTTGAGTCCCCGCTTAATTATTGCCGATGAATCGGTCTCAGCTTTGGATGTGTCAGTTCAAGCTCAGGTTTTGAATTTACTCAAGGAACTGCAAGCCGAGTTTGAGCTTACCTATATTTTTATTTCCCATGATTTAAGTGTGGTTAAGTTTATGAGCGATCGCATTATGGTCATGAATAACGGCAAAATCGAAGAGATTAACACCGCCGAAAATATTTGCACCAATCCCCAACAGGATTACACCCGCAAGCTTATTAGTGCTATTCCCAAAATTCAGTTTGCCTAAATATCTACTTCAATTTGTTAGCAGGCTTCAAGTTATCCCAGTAAGTACAATTAATTATGCTAAATGCAAGATTTTTAGAAGCGATCGCTCCCCATAAACCATCATCAAGCAATGCCCTTTTAATCCTTTACGATCAATTAAACTTAGCAGTATTTCCCCAAGAACTATTAGCCCAGAAGCCTATACTACTATTTATTGAATCCTTTGCTTATGCCACCGCTATTCCCCACCACAAACAGAAGTTAGTTTATATTCTGAGTAGTCAGCGTCATTTTGCCATAGATTGCAGCCAGAAAGGATTTGTAGTTTTACCTTTGTTTACCACTGGCGATCATAGTGATGCTGTAGAGAAATATCTATCTGAAAATCCTGATATACATTTAACTTATATGATTCCCTCGGAATGGGATGTTAGGACTAAAATGGAAGCATTGAAGATGAGGTTTTCGGGACGGATTCAAGCGATCGCTAATAATTTTTTTATTGCTGACATTCCTAAATTCACACCTAAAATTAAAAAAGGCTACCGTCAAGAAACCTTCTATCGAGATCTGCGCCAATCTACAGGTTATCTGATGGATGGTAAAAAGCCCATAGGTGGAAGTTGGAACTATGACAAAGAGAATCGTAAGAATCTTCCTAAAACTCAAAAAATCCCGACTCTATCTAAGCTTGAGCATGATCCTATTACCCAAGAAGTGATAAATCTGGTTGAAACCTTTTTGCCCAATAATTTTGGAGCGATCGCTAATTTTAACTATGCCGTCACTCGAGAGCAAGCCATGATCCTAGCCCAATTATTTATATTGGAACGATTGCCTAATTATGGTGCCTACGAAGATGCGATTAAACTTGATGAACCTTTTCTCTTCCATTCTGTTCTTTCTGCCTATCTCAATAATGGTTTATTGCTGCCAAGGGAACTATGCGAAATGGCGATCGCTGCCTACGAAAGTGAGGAAGCCCCATTAAATTCCGTTGAAGGTTTTATCCGTCAGATATTGGGATGGCGAGAATTCATCCATGTTTACTACGAAGCGATGATGCCAGAGATAAAAGCTAGTAATCACTTTAACTTTACCTATAACCTCCCTCAACTCTACTGGGATGCAGACACAGATTTACTTTGCCTCAAAGATGCTATTTCCAATGTGATTAATTATAGCTATTCTCACCACATTCAGAGGTTGATGGTACTGAGTAATTTCAGCAATCTCACATTCACAAATCCCCAAGATCTAAATCGCTGGTTCTATATGGCATATATTGATGCCTACGAATGGGTGGAACTCCCCAATGTCATAGGAATGTCTACCTTTGCCGATGGCGGAATTTTGGCATCTAAGCCCTACGTTTCAGGAGGAAATTACATTAATAAAATGAGTAATTGTTGTTCTCAGTGCAAATATGATGTGAAGCAAAAAACAGGCGAAAGGGCTTGCCCCTTCAATTATCTCTATTGGAACTTTGTAGATACCCAACGTCAAGATTTTACGGAAAATGGACGAGTTTCTATGATGACTAATATGTTTGAAGGTAAATCTGATGATGAAAAAGCAGAGATTCGGACTTTATCCCAGACATTAATCCAAAACTTGAACCGAGCTAATTATTAATCTTTTCTTATTTCTCTAATCCATTTCCTTAAGGAAAGTTCGGCATCAATCTCATCCTGTTTTGACTCTACTAAAAACTGATAAAGTTTTGACTTTGGTACTTGAGAAAATGTAGGGCTGACTTCCACTTCCACATATTCTTTTTCTAATTTATTATCTAATTTATAGATTCTCAATATCTGTCCGTTGTATCGCCAAAACTCTGGCACTCCTAAACTCGCATACAAAGATAACTTTTGGATGTCGGTATGGGTAATATCTATTTCTATCACCAAGTCTGGAGGCGGGTCTTGATTAATATTAATATCTCTTCCTGCAACTAATGCTTGATTTTGGAAGTAGTAGGCATTATCTGGTTCTACAGCTTTTAAGAGGTCTTCTCGATCTAGGGTGGTAGAACCCATAGTTTTAATCCTCAAGCCAAGTTCTACCGCTATGGCAAAGATAAATCGCTCAAACATCATCCGTGAGAATTCATGAAGTTCTAACTGGAGTTTAGACTAAAAACTGTTATTACCAGTCAAGAAAAGTGGTCAGCCATAGTAGACAGACCACTTAAT
>JBBQHY010000105.1:0-7395 GCA_038324415.1 Pseudanabaenales cyanobacterium
ACAAATAATTACAACTAAAGCCTTGGCTTCTTCCCAGCTTAATATACCCCTCTGATAATTTCGTCGGTAGGGATTTGTGTTACGCATCCGCCACAAGCTAACCCGATTTGGGATAATTTCAGTTAAATTTAGTTGCTCCACTATCTCTAAAATCACATCTGTTGCTTGTAAGTCAATTGCTTCGATCGCCAAGAGTAGATGATCTAAATCTATGCGTACTACAGATGTACACCCATGAGTTTGGGGTAACTGTAGATCGGGCTGAGTTGACAGAGTTTGTGAGGTAGTTGCCTGCATAGTTAGCAGTATAGGTGCAGTGGAGCGTAAGGAATAACTAAGTTTGATTCTAGGGAAGTTAAAAAAGCTTGAGTAAAAATTAGCCTATGCTTGACGGGAGTAAAATTCAACCACCAATAGTTCGTTAACTTGCAGAGCAATCCACTCGCGCTCAACAACTCCATTGATTTTGGCAGTTAGCTTACTTTTTTCAAATTCTAGGTGACTAGGCGTGTTAGCTAGACCCGGAAATTCTAGATTTTGCTCTACTAATTTGCGTGACTTATCTGAATCCTTAACCCCAAGAACTTCACCTGGACGGCAGCCATAGCTAGGAATAGAGACGACTTTGCCATTGATCGTAATGTGTCCGTGACGAACTAACTGACGAGCTGCAGGAATTGTTGGTGCCATACCTGTGCGAAATACGGTGTTATCAAGGCGCATCTCTAAAAGTTGTAGTATTACTAAACCAGTAGAGCCTTTGACTCGACGAGCTTGACGAACATAACGGACTAACTGTCTTTCGGTTAAGCCGTAATTAAAGCGTAGTTTTTGCTTTTCTTCTAAACGCACACCATACTCAGACTTTTTCTTGCGTTCTTGTCCATGTTGTCCAGGTGGATAGGCATGTTTAGGTTGTTTACGGCTGAGACCGGGTAGCTCTCCCAGTCTTCTTACTATTCTGAGACGCGGTCCTCGGTATCGAGACATGTTTAATCCTTGATGTTGATATTTTTACAGGCTTTCTAGTATAAACTGATTTTGGAAAAGTTGATACATAAAGTTAATAGTTTATATTCGTCTCCCTCTCAAATGGATCCAAGCAAAATATTCAAGGAGTTATACATGCCCTTTAAGCGATTAATAGCTAATAAACCTGCTAGATTCATCCAACAGGTTTTGATGATCTCGGTAACAGGGATTTGTTTATCATCAAGTATCAACCCATTTCCAGTTATATCCGCTTCACTTGCTCCAACTAAAGCCTTACCAGAGCCTCAAGTTACCCCTGAGCAATTAAAACTTACACCCTCACAAAAAGAGAAGATAGCAGCTATTCGCAGTGACGGCATTAAACAACTTAAGGAAGTCTTAACACCAACCCAGAGAGTTAAATACAATGAAGGTATTAAAAAGAATCAAAAACTTGGTAATGTTCTTAACTCTTTGAACCTGACGACTGATCAAAAAAACAAGATTAAAACCATTGTTCAAAAATCTGGCGGAAAAGTGAAAGCAGTCTTAACTCCAGAACAAATAAAAATGTTGCAAAAAAATAAGCCTTCCTAAAGTCCCAGCCATAGGCTAATTTCTAGGCTAGACTCTAAATCTAAAAATAGTTGATTAATCCTTTTTTTACTATGCAATAGGGATAAAACCTAAAGAAAAAGTGGGTTAAATAGGGCGATCGCCAAGGTTTCGTTACAATGCTGATCTCATAGTCAATTAGTAATGACTCAGATTATATGGTGCAACTACTCGAAAATCCTTTACGTGTCGGACTACAACAGGAAAGAACCCCTGAGCCTTTAATTCTCGTAATATTTGGGGCTTCTGGGGACTTAACCGCGCGTAAGTTAGTTCCTGCAATCTATCACCTAAAACAGCAGCGCCGTCTCCCTGCGGAATTAACAATAGTGGGAGTAGCAAGGCGAGAGTGGAGTCATGATTATTTCCGTGAACAGATGCGGGAAGGAATCGAACAATTCTCCGATGGTATTGGTGCCGAGGCTATATGGGAAAATTTTGCCCAAGGCCTATTTTACTGTGCGGCGGATATGGACAATGCCGACGATTATAAAAAACTAAATACATTGCTTGGCGAAATTGATCAGATGCGGGGAACCAGAGGCAACCGAGTTTTTTATCTGGCTGTAGCTCCTAAGTTTTTCCCTGAAGCCATCAATCAACTTGGCGCAGCAGGCATGATCAAAGACCCTGTTAAAACTAGATTGGTAATCGAGAAGCCTTTTGGTCGAGATTTGTCATCTTGCCAAGAACTAAATCAAGTTGTACAGAAGGTTTGCAACGAAAATCAAGTCTACCGAATTGACCACTACCTTGGTAAGGAAACTGTCCAAAATTTGTTAGTTCTGAGATTTGCTAATGCGATTTTTGAGCCTCTGTGGAATCGGCAATTTGTCGACCACATTCAAATTACCGTAGCTGAAACCGTAGGTGTAGAGGATCGAGCTGGATATTACGAGAGTGCTGGGGCATTACGAGATATGCTGCAAAATCACCTGATGCAGCTATTTTGTCTGACCGCAATGGAGCCGCCCAATAGTATGGATGCTGACTCTTTGAGAAATGAAAAGGTGAAGGTAATTCAATCTACGCACCTCTCTGATACCCGTGATTTGACCTTTTCGGGAATTCGTGCCCAGTATGGGGCGGGATCACATAGGGGTAAGTCTGTTGCGGCGTATCGCGCTGAACCTAATGTTAATCCTAACTCCACTGTCCCCACCTATGTGGCAATGAAGTTTTTTGTGGATAACTGGCGTTGGCAAGGTGTGCCTTTCTATCTGCGGACAGGTAAAAGGATGCCAAAGAAGGTAAGTGAAATTGCGATTCAATTTCGAGATGTACCTCTAAGTTTGTTTCAGTCCGCCGCCAAACAGGTTAGTCCCAATATTCTGGCACTGAGAATTCAGCCTAATGAGGGAATTGCGTTGAGGTTTGAGGCAAAAATGCCTGGCGCTGATTTGCGATCGCGATCTGTGGATATGGATTTTGGCTATGGTAAAACCTTTGGACTTGAAGGTTCTGACTCCTACGAGCGGTTATTGTTAGACTGTATGCTAGGCGATCAGACTCTGTTTACCCGTGGTGATGAAGTGGAGGCAGCATGGAAAGTTGTAACTCCTGCTTTGTCTGTGTGGGATCAGCCCAGCGATCCCAGCTTAATACCCCAATATCAAGCAGGTTCTTGGGGTCCTTTGGAAGCCGATATTATGCTTAACCGTGACGGTCGGCAATGGCGAAGATTGTAGTAGTTAAATTAGTAAGACTAAATTATTAGGCTAGGAGTTTTTATGCAATCAGGATCAGTTTTATCTCTACAGGCACCTAAAGATGTCTCACTATCTCAGGTAGAGCTTGAGCTTAGTAAAATTTGGCAATCCTACGGTGAAAATGCTGCAGCTAGAGCCACGACCTTTAATCTGTTGGTGTACGAGCCTGAAAATGAGTTGGGTGAAAGATTGGTTTCCATTGATACGATCGCCAATCAAATCCCTTGCCGCGTTATCGATATATGTCCAATTTCTGGGGAAGATGAGGGAATTACGGCTCAAGTTGCTGCCTATTGCCCCATTCAAAAAACTTCAAGCTCTTTGGTTTGTGGAGAATATATTACCCTCAAGGGCACAAAAGAAGCATTTAGTCGGATTCATTCCCTGCTGACGGGATTAGTAATTTCCGATTTACCAACTTTTGTGTGGTGGAAAGATAGTCCTGCGCCTTATACCAAAATGTTTGAGCGTTTAACTAATCTGTGCGATCGCATGATTTTTGATTCGGCATTTTTTAAGGACTCTGAAGGTGACTTACTCAAAATGCAGGAATTAATTAATAATGATGCCCAAATCGCTGACCTAAACTGGCGCAGATTATCACCTTGGCAAGAACTAACAGCCCAAGCGTTTGACTCCCCCGACAGACGGGCAGGAGCTTGGAAGGTAGATCGGGTGACGATTGATTACGAAAAAGGGAATAGTACTCAAGCTTTAATGTTTTTAGGTTGGTTGGCTAGCCGTTTGGAATGGCATCCAGTTTCCTCCATCAATGAAGGTGGAGACTATAACATTCAAAGAATTGCTTTTACTGGTAGGGATAATCTGGATGTTCAAGTGGAGTTGGCAGCGATTCCCGTGGGTGATGCAGGAGATATTGCTGGAGATTTAATTGGACTAAAGCTAACTTCAAGTGATCCCAGTGCCGATACTTCTAATGTATTTTGTTCGGAGTCAATGGGGTGTATGCGCATGGAGGCAGGGGCGCAGGCTAGTCGGACTTATCAGGTTACGCCTTTGTCCGATCAAAGTGCCAATATGCTCTTAAGTCAGCAGCTCCAACGCTGGGGCAGAGAAGTTCTATATGAAGAAAGTCTAGCCTTAACTGCGGAGATTCTTAAGCTAAATCACTAAGTTGATATTGGGGATATTTATTCCCCAGTTTTCTTGTTCATAGGGATTGTGGATAAGATCTCTAGTCTAGTTCCGAATAATCAGGAAGAGTTGTATTGATAAGATTTCCATTTCTGAGAACATGGCGATCGCTTTGGGGACGAGAAAGTAGTTCACTATAGTAGCGGGCTTTAAAAATAATTAGATCGGCGGTTGCACCTACAGAAATATAATTGGATTCCAGTTTCATGAGATCGGCGGGAGTAGTGGTAATTGCCTTAATCCAATCGCCATAGGGTGTATCAAGGTGGGCAATTCGCACTGCGGTTGTAAAGACCTCTAGCCCATCGTGATTACCAAAGGCAAAGAAGGGATCTCGAACATTATCTGAGGCGATCGCTACGGGAATTCCTTTTTGCTTAAGTTCATGAATTAAAGTTATACCTCGCCACCGTGGAGTGCGGTAAGGACGACGATCTTGTAAGTAGAGATTGCACATGGGTAAAGACACAATGCCAATTTGGGCAGCTTTGACTAGCTCTAAAGTTTCTTCAATATCGGTTTCAGATTGCACAGCTAGACTACAACAATGACCACAGACTAAATGTCCCTTAAAAGTATAAAGAAGTGCGGTCTGGGCGATGGCTTTTAGGGTTTGAGAAGTCGGATTATCATTTTCATCGCTATGTAAATCTAGATCTAGGTCTCTCTCTGTTGCCAACTGAAATAATCGATCTAACTCCGTTTCGAGATCGGGATTTGGATATGCCACTCCACCCAAAACTCCCCCTAGTTCAGCCATTCGGTCTGCTAAGACCTCTCCTTTTTTACCTGTGTATTCATCTAAATTGACTAAAGAAGCGGCTTGCAGGACGAGGCGATCGCTCCATTCGGATTGGAGGTCTTTAAATACTTTAAGGCTAAGTTCAAACTGGGGCGATGGACAGTCAAGATGGGTACGAATTGCCTTTGTCCCTTGAGCATAGCTGGATTTTAAGCCAAACTCCATGCGCCGATAAATATCCTCGTAATCCAAATAATTTGATTCGTGTTTAGAGTGGAGATCTCCTCCGACCGCAGTTAAAGCACCATTAAAAGTGCCATCAGGATTAGGGCTGCGTTCCCAAATATGCCCTTTATCCAAATGAGTATGCATATCGATAAAGCAGGGCAGAACTATCCCTCGTTTCAAGTCCCAAATTGGAATTGGTTGCTCAATATTAGACCTAGATTCTGATGAATATATCGCAATAATCTCACCTGCTTCAATTTCCAAGTCACAGGCGATTAAGCCTTCCTTTGTAACCAGTTGATGATCAAACCCTTGGGTGAGGAGGCACTGAGGAATGTGGGCATTAATCAACCAGTAATGGGAACCTAAATCCATCTGCCCACCACAACTTTAAGAGTTCCATCCCCCAAGGTTTCTTGCTGCTCAATTGCGAAACCTTGGTTTTGAACCGTTGCCAATAGAGAGTTATGGGCGTACTTTTGAGTAACTAACCGCACAAAATCCTGAGGATCAATCATTGCTCCCCAAAAATCAGCAATTAAATCATAGGTTTCACCGTGACGACGGAAACCCAAATCATAGCCGTGATCTTGCTCAATTACATAGTCGGCTTCGATTTTATTACCCATGTAGCCTCTAACCAAAGTTTGAGTTTTTACTTTAAATCCTAGCTCTTGAAGGGTTTTTTGTAATATCTCACCATTTTTAATTGCAACTTGGATGGTTGTAAAGTGGGACATAATTTCACTTTTTAGGTACTGCTCTAATTATGCCTGCAATTTTGCTTAATTTGCCCCGCTACCCGCTCCTTTATGCTCCATTATTTTTATCTTACTGACAGGCTAAAACTGAGACTGTGTATGTATTTCCGATCGCACTAATGCCACCCACAAATACATTAACTTGGAAAGGGTCAGATTGAGTAGGGGGTTCAGCCGTAATTTTAAATGGCTTCTTGGCTCTTACTGCCACATTGTTTTGATTGAAGAACTCAATTGCTGTGTTATCACTATATTTGAAATTTAGTTTTATGTCGTAGTTAGCATTATTTTCAGGGAGGATCGTGACCACATAGCGGTTGAAGGCTCGCCCACCTGGCACAGCAAAGTCAGTATTCCAATTATTTCTTGTGATTAGGGTGCTAATTGGCGAAACTGTCTTTCTAACACTCGTACCTTCCCCCCCAATAACTTTTAAACCACGGCAGGTTTCAGCTTGAATGGGAGATCCTGAGATCAAACTCATTAACAAAACTGATAAGCTTATTAATTTGAAATCAAACAGATTGACTGACATATAGGCTCCAACTGGTTGAGTACATACTTCAATATTAGTATAAATGCGATCGCAATTCATCCCCATTTAGATAGAGTCTTGATCAAACAGCCTTGATGAAACCGCATTGGCACTGTCATACTAGGTACATCAGAATAAATTAAGTAGCTAAGATTTAAATGTTTGCAATTGATCTATCTCTAAAAGGAAATCCGATTCCTGTAACCGTTGAACGCAAAGAAAAAGATGGTGCCCATGCCCTCTATAACTCTATTATTGAGTCTATTGAATCAGGACACCCCAAGGTGCTCCAACTGACCTGTGAAAAACAACTAGAAAAAAATGTGGCTGTACTCACAGAGGAAATCTGTGGGGTGCAAGTATCCGAAAAAAGTTCATCATCATCAGTAACAGGGGTTGGCTTTGGGCGGTTTTAACGGACTGAGTGATATTTCAGCCAAAGACCTAAACTTTAGTTGGGCAGATGGCACCGTAGTTTTGGATGATTGCACTTTATCGGTACCTAGGGGCGAATTTTGGATGCTTCTGGGTGCTAATGGTAGTGGCAAGTCTACTTTGTTAAAGGTTTTAGCAGGTTTGCTCCAATCAACTGCGGGGGAAATCAGGCTCAACTCGCCCGTGGGCTTTGTATTTCAGAATCCCGATCATCAATTGGTGATGCCTACGGTCGGGGCAGAC
>JBBQHY010000106.1:0-7384 GCA_038324415.1 Pseudanabaenales cyanobacterium
ATGGCATTGTGGTTGGCAAAACCCAGTGAGGCGATCGCCAATCTTTTTAGTCCGTTTTTATGGGTGCTAAATCAATCAACCAGACTATTACTCAAAATTGCTGGAGTCGAATATACTTCTAAATCTTGGTACAGTGCCGTCAGTGCCGAAGAGTTACAGATGATCATCACTACTTCCACTGAGTCTGTGGGCTTAGAAGCGGAAGAAAGAGAACTCCTAAAAAATGTATTTGAATTTGGAGAAGTTACAGCAGGAGAGGTGATGATACCCCGCACAAGTATGCAGTGGGTAAATTTTAACAGCACCGTTAAAGACTTACTGGCTGTGGTTGATATGTGTAATCATTCCCGCTATCCCATTGCTGGAGAATCTTTAGATGATATTCGGGGCATTGTCCAAATCAAAGAAATTATTGGCAAACTAGGAAATGGCAGTTTAGGGCTAGACCAAAGCATCGATCAATTTATTCGCCCTGTGCGTTTTGTTTCTCAGGATATTTATTTGGGTGAACTTTTGCCGCAAATGCAGCGATCGCAACAGTCGATTGTAATTATCGTGGATGAGTTTGGTGGAACCGCAGGATTAGTGACTCTAGAAGATATTGTGGCGGAGATTGTTGGTAGTTATAACGAGCCGCCTTCTAATACTTCTCCAGATATTAGAATTTTAGATGATCGCACTTCATTAATCCAAGCACAGGTCAGTGTGGAAGAAGTAAATGAAGTTTTAGGATTAGATTTACCTGTAATTGATGAATATCAGACTCTAGGTGGATTTGTGACCTACCACTTTCAAAAAATTCCTCGCACTGATGAAACTTTAATTTATAAAAATTTGCAAATTACCATTGCTGCTACAGATGGTCCTCGTCTTGAACGGATTCGGATTCATCGCCTTGAAGCTGAATAATAGCTAAAATTAACCTATGCAGTTTTCATTTAATTTAATAGCGGATCTATGACAGTTGCAACCATCAAAGCTATAGCCCTAGATGAATTTCTCCAACAACCTGAGACAAAACCCGCCTCAGAATTTATGAATGGACAAATTACACAAAAACCGATGCCCCAAGGAGAACATAGCCTCATTCAGAGTAGGCTTTGTGAAAATATTAACCAAGCTACCAAACCTAATCAAGCTGGATACGCCTTTCCAGAATTACGCTGTGTCTTTGGTGGGGCAGCGATCGTTCCTGACATAGCGGTATTTTATTGGTAGCGTATTCCCCGGCAGTCATCTGGGAGAATTGCTAACCGCTTTGAAATCCATCCTGATTGGGCGATCGAGATTCTTTCTCCAGAGCAAAAATATAAAAAAGTCTTAGCAAACCTGATGCACTGTGCTGAAAATGGGACTGAACTGGGTTGGCTAATTGATCCAGAAGATGAAAGTGTTTTAGTTATATCTAGCGATCGCCGTATCCAAGAGTTTAAAAATAGCGATCGCTTACCAATCCCCCAAGGCATTGAACTAGAGCTTACTGTGCAACAAGTCTTTAGTTAGCTCAGTCTTTAATCAGTCTTTAAAAGTATTTATTGAAATTCACCTAAAATAGCATTAGGAGATTTCTGGTAAAAAAATTACCTATTCCGAAGCTCCTAAATCCCCAATTCTAGGGACTTTGATTTTCAGAACCCCCAGAATTGGGGCAGGGGGCTTGGTAGATTCTTTAAAGGAAACCGCCTAAGCCCTTCAAATGTCTTAAATATTGAGAGCAGTTCAATTAACTAGTTCATTTAACTAATTGTGAAAGTGATGGCTGATTTTTATGACGAAGAACAGGTAAGTCAAATTCTGCACCATGCTTTAAGCCGAGGTTTAGAGCCTCAAAAGCTGAGTCGAGAGCAGGTTAGTGAAATTGCCGCAGAACTAGGCGTAAGTCGAGATGAATTTTTAGCAGCAGAGCAGAAGTGGCTATTCCAACAATCACGAAACACTGAGTTAGTAAAATTTAATATTTATAAACAGCAAAAGTTTCAAGATGGTGTTTTAAAGTATGTAATTGTCAATGCTTTTTTAAGCGGCATTAATTTATTTGGCTCTGGGCATATTACTTGGGCAGCTTATCCCCTCATGTTTTGGGGCTTGGGCATAGCTTTAGATGCTTGGGCTACTTATCACAAGAGTGGGAGTGGGTATGCCAAACAATTTGAGAAATGGCAACGAAAACAACAGCGCGATCGCCTTACTGCTAAACTTACGGATAAAGTTACATCTAAAGTCTCGGAATGGCTAAAGTAGCAGAGCGTGAACCCCCAATTAATTTAGCTTTCTATCACTTACTCAAGTGGACATTAGTTAGTCCGCTCATGCATATTTGTTTTAGAAGCAAAATTTATGGAGTAGAGAAAGTTCCCAATCGGGGTGCAGTAATTATAGTTTGCAATCATGCCAGCGATTTTGATCCCCTTATTCTTGCTAATTGCGTGAGTCGTCCTGTGGCATTTATGGCAAAGGAAGAACTATTTAAGGTGCCAGTGCTCAAAATTATCATTAAGCTCTATGGGGCATATCCAGTTAAAAGAGGAACAGGCGATCGCGCCGCCATCAGAGCCGCCATAGCAACTTTAGAACAGGGCTGGGCGACAGGGGTATTTCTAGAAGGAACTAGAACAATGGATGGCAAAATTACCGATCCAAAATTGGGTGCAGTTCTAATTGCTGCTAAGACGAATGTGCCTTTACTACCTGTAAGCATCTGGGGCACTCACGAGATTTTACCCAAAGGTTCTAAATTTCCGCGCTTATATCCTGTCACGATTAGAGTTGGCGAGCTTATACCGCCCCCCGATCCCAAGAGCGATCGCCTTGAACTTCAAGCAATTACCGATAAATGCGCTCAGGTTATCAACGATCTCCATGCTTTAGGGCGTTAATCTTAGTATTTAATTCTGGAGGACTAATGTCAAAGGGTAATTAAAATAACGGACTGATATTTTCACTCTAGTTCTTTATATAGGGAGCCTAAATTTACATTTATCCATTTTGGGGACCGATGGGATTCATGAGCTAAGTCCATTAATAGTTGCGACTGAATACCCTCATCTAAACTCGGAATCATTGGAATCTTATGTTCAATTGCGGAAACAAAGCGATCGCATAGAGCAATAAAAGGGGCAAGCCTACCATCTTTATAGGTTTGGGAAAGTCCATATTCTGGCGGAATCGGAATGTTCTCTAACTCTTGATTTGGCGCTGCATAGGAGAGATTAAACCCGTGAATATAGTCCTTGAGGTTACTACTACCTAAAACTAAAGTGCCGCGATCGCCGTAAATAGTAAGCCAATGCCCACTTCCAGCGTATGCCACTGTACTAAGACAGATATTGCAGGGAATACCATTCACTAATTCCAACAGGATATTACAGGTATCATCACTATCAACGGTTTGCATGATGCCCTCTGGATCGGGACGTTGGCAAATCGTAGTTTTTAGTTGGGCTGTTAAAGCTCTTACGTCCCCGAATAGCCAGCGCACATAATCGAAGGTATGGGAGCCGATCGCCCCTAAAGCACCTCCACCTTGGGATTTTTGGCTATACCAGTTCCATAGACGTTGGGGATCAGCCCTCCCAGGTACCTGCCAAGAAATATGCACGGAGCGAATTTTACCTATATATTCCTGCTCTAGGAGATGCTTGAGATAAAGCCACTGGGGTACAAATCGAAATTCAAAATCTACAGCTACAGTTAATTCTTTTTGTCTTGCTAACTGACTGAGGGCGATCGCTTCAGATACATTTAAAGTTACAGGTTTTTCTAACAGAATATGCTTGCCAGCTTCTAGAGCATATTTTGCGGCTTCGTAGTGCAGAAATGGCGGTGTGGAAATGGCGATAATTTGAATTTCGGGATTTGTGTAGAGATCGTACAAGCGATCGCTAGCTTGGGGAACCTCAAATTTTTTAGCAACCTCCTGAGCTTTTTTTAAGTCGCGATGATATACAGCTAAAACTTCCGTTCGGGCAGAGGCTTGAAACCCAGGAATGTGTACAAGTTGACCAAATCCTGTGCCAATAATGCCAATTCCTAATTTACTCATTCGTCTTTATCACTTTGATTAAAGCTTGAGGTTTATAGGCTGGATCAAATGTCTTCTCTACTACCTCCCCTGCTTGTCCAAGGGGTTGGGGTGGATATTCATTAAATGCCAATAATATAGCGGCGGAATTACCTGCCCTTAGTACAATATTTTTATTAGCTGTCCAAATCTTATTAGTTCCTTCAGATAGAATTCCTTCAAATTTAACTTCTCCATCCACTTCTACCCTCATCCATGATTCTCCTTTCATCATAATTCCGACATTTACTGGTTTGTCTTGGGCTTTGACTGGCAGCTTGTTTTGGAGCTTTACTTGGGATTTTGATAGAGGATTGACTTTAGAGGTTTTAGGTATGGGCTTGGGTTTTAGTCTAGCCGCATCACTAAGCTGGGTTTCACTATCGCTAACAGAGTAATTAGAGGCAGGACTATAGAGATTGGATAAAGCTCCGACAGAGGCAGAAATAATGACAATATAAATTAAGTAAAGATGAAAGGGACGAAGCTCGGAAGACCTGACCCAAGAGCTCTTAGGGGTAATATTATTCAGGGGAAACTGCTCGGCGATCGCTTCAATTCCTATTACATTTCCATATTTACGAATAAAACTTTGGATATATATGGGTTCGGGCAGAGAGTTTATATTTCCTTCTTCAATCGCTTTGAGATAACATTCAGAGATCATGGTATATTCCTTAACTTTACCAAGGGAAATATCTTTCTCTTCACGAATTGTTTTCAACTGTAAGCCGATCTCCTTTAGTCGCAGAGCTTGATAGTCTCTGGTTTGATGATCTTTGCTACTGACTTTCATGGGGGCAATTGATAATTTGGGAAATTTGGAAACTTGAGAAAGAATTCATTGACACATCTTAATACTATTAGCTGCACCCTAGGCTTTGTAATTCGGAGGAACTTAGGTGTCGATAAGCTTTTGGGGCTAAATTTCCAAGATAGATGGCAGCGATCGCCTCTCGATGTAAGGCAATGACTGGGTGCCTTAATATTTTTGCCATGCGGCGAATTTGGCGGTTGCGACCTTCTTGGAGAACTATTTGTAATTTAGTATTTCGTTCTTGAATTGCTAAAACCATAACTTGAGCAGGCAGGGTACATTTACCATCTAAATCTATACCTGATTGCCATTGATGCAGAGTGCGATCGCTGGGATGACCTTCCACTATAACTTCATAGATCTTTGCCACATGATGACTAGGATGCATGAGGCGATTGGCAAAAAACCCATCATTAGTTAAGAGTAAAGCTCCGCTACTGTCACAGTCTAATCGCCCTAGGGAATAAAGGTGATGATATTGAGTAGGTAAAAGCTCTTGAATAGTCCTACGTCCTTGAGGATCGCTACGGGTACAGATAAATCCTGTGGGTTTATGTAGGAGCAGATATTCTAACTTGGGTTTACAATCTGGTTCGTGATTAATCAATTCTCCATCGACAGTAATGCGATCGCCTTCAGAGTCTGCCTTAGTTCCCAATGTGAATATAGTTTGGTCATTGACTGTAACCCGACCTGCCAAAATTAATTCCTCAGCCCCTCGTCTAGAGGCAATGCCATAACTGGCTATAATTTTTTGTAAACGCTCCACCATGTAAATTTGTATAATTAAATACTAAAATTAAAAATAAAAAAAATGTAATATAGATTAATTAACAAATTCAAGTATGCATGAAATTCAAGGCTGCAAAAAATCTATTAAGCGACCTAGAAACTGAAAGCTTAGGATCCCTGAAGCAATTTTATCTTGAATTATTAAAACAACAGAAACTTTGGTTAAAACTAGAACAATTTAATAACACTGAAGATCTTGGCATTGGCGTATTTATTCTTTCACTAGATGGATATTTTATAGATGTTAGCTATGGACTCTGTGAAATCTTGGGCTATAACACAGAAGAATTAAGGAATATCCAGATTCAAAGCCTAATTAATAATAATGACGACATTAAGGCTTTCCAAGAAGGAGTGGCAAGATTAATAATTGGTCAAACTAACCAAGAAAATTTCCGCCATAATTTCATAACTAAAGATCAAAAATCGTCAATCAATTTAGCTCTAAGTCTATTTTTATTAGATGAAAGACTATATTCCAAATCAGAATCAGGCTCTTCCAATCATTTAATTGTCAAATTTGAAGACCAAACCATAGGCGATCGCCTAGAAAAATTAATCGATATATCAGAACAAACCTGTGTTTATTTGTTTGAAAATTTCTCCGATCCTAGCTTAATCTTCAACAGTCAAACCCTTGATGTTATCGCTGTTAATAATGCTGCAATTTATCACTATGGCTATGGGCAAGAGGAATTTCTATGTCAGACCATTGCCAATATTTCCCCTGACTTTAGCTCTGATTTCTTGCATCCCGTCCATAGTTTTGATCGCCATCTAAAAAAAAATGGGCAGGTAATGGATGTAGAAATCCACTCCCATCATCTTAATTGTAATGATATCTCTGCTCAAATTCTCTCCATTCGAGATATCACAGAAGAGAATCGGATTAAAGAAGCATTAGCTGCCCTCAAACAAGCAGAGGAAGATTATCGTGGCATCTTTGAAAACGCTGTAGAGGGAATTTTTCAGACTTCAGAAGCAGGCAAATACCTTAAGGTGAATCCAATGCTGGCAGCCATCTATGGCTATGAGTCACCCCAAGATTTAATGAATAGCATCACGGATATTGCTAATCAACTATACGTTAAACCCCAACGGCGGTTGGAATTTATGGACTTACTGAGGCAACAGGATAAAGTTTTGGGCTTTGAGTCGGAAATCTATCGCAAAGACCTCACCGTTGTATGGATTTCCGAGAATGTTCGGACTATTCGTGATGCCACTGGTAAGTTATTGAGATACGAAGGTACAGTTGTTGATATTACGGAGATGAAGTTAGCAGAAGAGGCACTGCGTCTGAGTGAAGAACGCTTTCGGCTTACTTTTAACTGTGCGCCCATTGGCATGATGATTAAGGCTTTAGACGGGAAATCACTACAGGTAAATGAATCAATATGTAAGATTTTGGGATATTTACCCACAGAATTACTAGTGCTAACCTGTGTTGATATTACCCATCCTGAAGATTTACCTAATAGCTTAGAGATGAGAACAAGATTACTGAATGGAGAATTTCCTACCTATCAAATTTCTAAAAGATATATTCGTAAGGATAAAAAAGCTGTGGATGCCCTGCTGCATGTATCTTTGACTAGGGATGGCAACGGTGAACCAATTCACTTTATCGATCAAATTGAGGATGTCAGCGATCGCAAGTTAGCTGAGGCAAAGATTACCTTTTTAGCATTTCACGATCCTTTAACTGGTTTACC
>JBBQHY010000107.1:0-7355 GCA_038324415.1 Pseudanabaenales cyanobacterium
AATGGACAGGTGGATTTGGCAATTATTGGGGGCGAAGTTCCCGCCGAGTTGCAGGATATGCTGACAATTACACCTTACGCTGAAGACGAGTTGGCTCTGGTCTTACCTAGCTCTCATCCTTTGGCAAATGTGGGGACGTTACCAAAGGAGGAACTTTACCGTCTTAAGTTTATTTCCCTAGATTCCCAATCCACAATCCGTAAGGTGATTGATCAGGTGCTAATTAAAAATGGGGTGGATGTGCGCCAGTTAAGTATAGAAATGGAATTAAACTCGATTGAGGCAATTAAAAACGCTGTGCAAGCAGGACTAGGTGCAGCATTTTTATCTTTAACAGCTATTGAAAAAGAGCTACAAATGGGAGCGATGCATCGAGTGGCGATCGAAGGCGTAGAAATTAAGCGCATCCTCTGCCAAATTCGCAACCCTCATCGCTATCTTTCTAAAGCTACTGAGGCTTTCTGTGGGGAAATTCTTCCCATGTTTAGAGATAAATCATTGCCTTAAAGTGGTTAACAGAAAATTAGCCGATCGCCATAAAGTAATAAGGAGTAAAGGAAATGACTCAAGCGATTACCTCAAAAACATCTTTGTACGATCAAGACTTAAATCTATGGCTAGAAAATGCGATCGCCCAATTGAAATCTGGACAATTACAAGACCTTGATATTAATAATTTAATTGAGGAATTAGAAGGTTTGGCGGGAAGAGATCGGCGTGAACTTAAAAATAGATTGAGAACCCTACTAGAGCATCTCCTCAAGCGGTTATATATAGATATGCCACAGGAATTTAATGGTTGGGAGTGCACAATTAGAGAACAGCGATCGCAGATTGAGTTAATCATTGAGCAGTCCCCTAGTCTGAAGTCAATTTGGGATCAAAGTTTTGATGGCACATGGAAATCTGCCCTTAAATATGTTCAGGAAGATTATCCCCAGTCTCAATTTCCCCAGACTTGGCAATTTAGTCAAGATTTTAATGAAATGCTAAATATTAAATTTTGGGAATAAATTAGTTAGTGCGGAAAAGCAAAGTATATGACTCAAACAATTGCCCCCAAGACATCTTTGTACGATCAAGACCTAAATCTATGGTTAGAAAATACGATCGCCCAACTGAAATCTGGACAATTATAAGACCTTGATATTAATAATTTAATTGAGGAATTAGAAGGTTTAGCTGGAAGAGATCGGGTGAACTTAAAATTAGATTGACTACTCTGCTTGAGCATCTTTTAAAACGCTGCTATGTCAAAAGTAACTACGACTATGCAGGTTGGCAGATCTCAATTATCAGAACTCGCCTTGAGATCGAAAATATCCTCGAACAGTCTCCCAGCCAAAAAAATTATATAAATAGCCCCGAAGTATTTGACAGTACCTTCAAAGGAGCTTTACGTCTAGTTATCTCAGAAATCGGCTACAAATCTGTGGAGTTCCCTATCTCATGGCAATTTAGCCGTGAGATTGACGAAATATTGAGCGTTGATTTTTGGGAACTACCTTAAAAGTACTTGTGATTAAGAAACTTCTGATAAAGTCACGGGGGTTTCAAGGGATTCCAGAATTAGTTCTGCCAAATCGTTAATAAATACAGGATGGCTATTCAGGGCGGGAACTCGATCAAAATTGTGAATTCCTGCTTCTTCTGCTACTTCTCTATATTCAATATCAATTTCTTGAAGAGTTTCAATATGCTCGGAGATAAAACTAATAGGTACTACTAACAGGTCATTAACGCCCCGTTTTGCCAATTGGGCGATCGCTTTTTCCGTATAGGGCTGCAACCACTGCACAGGACCGACTCGACTTTGGTAAGCCAAGGTGTGAGCATTGAAGCGTTGATAGATTTTGCGTAGAGATTGCATAACCAGATCTACACAGTTTTCAATTTCAATCTGGTAGGGATCGCCATACTCAGTTATATATTTTTCGGGCACGCCATGGGCACTGAAGAAGATATGCACTTTGTCAGGATCGGCAAAGGCTTTAATTTTATCTTCAATTAATTCTGCCATTGCCTTTAAGTATCCTGGGCGATCGTACCAAGACCTGACGGCAATTCTTTCAACCGCTTTTAGTTCAGGATCTTGCTTCCACAATTTATCAATTAATTTCAAGCTAGAGCCCGTGGTGCTGATGGAAAACTGAGGATAGAGAGGGAGAATAACAAGCTTAGTGATGCCATCTTTTTTGATCTGGGCGATCGCCTCTTCGGTGAAAGGATTCCAATAACGCATCCCCACATAAACTTTGGCATTTTGTCCACGGCGTTGCAAAGCATTTTCAATGGATTCTGCTTGTTCTTCGGTTAATTGCCGCAGGGGAGATTTCCCGCCGATCGCTCGATAATTTTCTCGGGAAACTGGAGATCTAGTGGCAGCAATCAAGGCAGCAAGGGGTTTTTGCAAAAAGGCAAAGGGTAAACGAATCAAATCAGGGTCGGAAAATAGGTTATATAAAAACAGGTACACGTCCTCTAATTTATCTGGTCCCCCCAAATTCAAAAGTAAAACACCTACACGACTGTCCATGATTTGATTTCCTGATAAATAAATTAATTTAATAGTATCGTTAATATAATTTAATAATAGCTTAGTATCTCCATCCATGGGTTTTAAACCTTGCCCCACTTGATAAGGATTTAGGGAAAGACAGTATATTTAACTTTAAGCATTGCAAAGTCTTAAGGATTAATAAGTTAAGTACAGTTTCGGTGAGAATATTGACAACTAAGCCCAATGAACTGCAAAATCTTATGTCAAACTGAATAGGACTCATGGTTAAAGACGATCAATCTACTTTTATTAGTCAGAGGTATTTGTGGGCAGTAGGTCTTTCTAAAGACAAATTTCCACCCGGAACTCTTTTGGGCGATCGCTATCAGGTGGTGGAATCTCAGATTATTTCGGATACCCAGATTTTTAGGCTTCCTGAGATTCCTGATGAAGTTCCTCCCTACATTTCTGCCTATCTAAAGCTGTCACGTTTGCCCTTACATATTCCGAGACCCTACGGTTTAGCAAAGGTGACGGGCGGTGAAGAGAACCAAGAGTTTTTGTTGCTTGATCGGGCGCCAATTTCCGTTGAAGGTAAACTACATCCGAGTGTAAGAGATAGTTGGGCACAGGCTTCGGCAATTCGTCAAGTTCATTTAATGGGGCAAATGCTTCAACTTTGGCAGCCATTTCTGGATTTGGGCATGGTTAGCACTCTCATAGATCCAGAAAAAATCAGAGTATTTGGTCCTTGGATTCGAGTCCTAGAATTATTAACAGATGATGAAGATAAAATTGAGCTTTCTAATTTAGGAGATGTATGGATCGATTGGCTAGAGGATGCTAAACCTGAAGTTAGTGAACCTTTAGCAGATTTCTGCTTTGGCTTAAGTCGTGGAGAATTTGATTTAAGTCAAGCGATCGCTATTTTGGATCAACTTACCCAAAGCCAATCAGAATTACTACCAATTAATATTCGCATTGCCAGTGGTACAGATAAAGGGCCAAGAAGGGATCATAACGAAGATAACTGCTATCCCATACCTGAAAGTCAAAAGCGATCGCAGCAGTCAAAGGTATTATGCGATCGGCTGGCGATTATTTGTGATGGCTTGGGTGGGCATGAAGGTGGGGAAATCGCTAGTTCTATGGCAATTAAGATCATAGAAGAAGGACTACTGGCAGTATTTACTGAAATGGAAAATACTCCAGAGCCCTTTAGTCCGTACGCGTTTATGCAAAAACTCGATCAAGTTGTCCGTGCCGCCAACGAGCAAATTGTCGCCCTTAACGATCAGCACCAAAGACAAGCGCAGCAGCGGATGGGTACAACTTTGGTGATGGCGGTAATTCCCTATCCCCATGAAGTTTATATTGTCAATGTTGGGGACAGTCGCCTGTATTGGATTCATAGTGAAAGTTGCGATCAAGTCACAGTTGATGATGATGTTTCCACCCGTGATGTGATTATGGGCTATAGTTTCCATGCCCAAGCTTCCCAACGCATAGATGGCGGATCATTAATTCAGGCTCTGGGAACCCGTGCTTCCGAGGCCTTGTATCCTCACATTCAAAGACTACCTCTAGATGAAGATTGTCTTCTTTTACTGTGTTCTGATGGTTTGAGTGACTACGATCGCGTTGAGGAAATATTAGATTTTCATATCCGTCCCATTTTGACTAATAAACTTCCCCTTCTTGAATCTGTGAGTAATCTAATCGCACAGGCAAATGAACGTAATGGTCATGATAACGTCACTGTAGCTTTAATCCGTTGTCAACTCGCATCAACCTCAGATCGTGATTTAGATGATGATGGAGAACAAGATACTTTGCCTAGTGGCCAGACCGATCAGTTTCAAGAATTTTTTGGTGATGATTTACCTTTGGAAGTTATAACTAGCCCCGCTAATGATGCCACAAAAGATCTAGTTCCTCCTCGCTCCATTAATCTGAAATTAATAGTTGGGGTACTTATAGCAGTGGTTTTAGGGGTGATCGCCATCATCCAAATCTCCACAATTAAGACATCATCGCCACCAACTCCAGACTTACCAAATAATCAAAATGGTAAATGATTACCCTACCCGTAAAACCCCAAAACCAGTGTAATCCTGATCCTCAAGGATTTTATATTCATATTCCTTTTTGCCAAAGGAAGTGCTTTTACTGTGACTTTGCTATCACCACAGGTAAAAAAGAACTGCAAAAGCGTTATGTAGATATACTTTGCCAAGAGATTGAGCTTGTAGCTAGGGATTCGAGCAATCTGCCTGTGCTTAATACTGTTTTTTTCGGTGGGGGCACGCCATCATTGCTTCAACCTAGTCAAATTGGTCAAATTATACAGACAATTAATCAGTACTGGGCGATCGCTCCTGATGCCGAAATTAGCATAGAGATCAATCCGGGTACGGTGACTGAGCAAACTATTAAAGTCTATCGATCGCTCGGCATAAATCGGATTAGTGTTGGAGCCCAAGCCTTTCAAGATCCGCTATTAGATCTTTGTGGGCGCGGGCATGGGGTAGTAGAAATTTATGAAGCTGTAGCTGCGATTAAAAATGCAGGATTAGATAACTTTAGCTTAGATTTGATTTTAGGCTTACCAACTCAAACCATGAGTCAATGGCAGGAAACTTTAACCCAAGCGACCGCCCTCAAACCTAAGCATATCTCTGTTTACGATCTAACGATTGAGCCTAGTACTGCCTTTAATAAACGTTATCGAGCGGGGATCACACCTCTACCTAGTGACGAATCTACCGTAGAAATGTATTTACTGGCGCGCGATCGCTTACAAGGAGAAGGCTACAACCACTATGAAATTTCCAACTACGCTTTACCCAACTATCAATCTCGACATAATTTAATCTATTGGCATAATCAACCCTTCTATGGTGCAGGCATGGGAGCTACCAGTTACATCAATCAATACCGTATAGATCGCCCTCAAAAAATGCGAGAGTATTTGGCAATGGTCGAAGCATGGACACAGGGAAAAACCCCCATTTCTCCGCCCCAAATTAGCGATCGTGAAGCACTATTTGATACTTTAATGCAGGGTTTAAGATTGGCACAGGGTGTGAACATTGAGCATTTAGTTAACAGGTTTGACTTGACATCTGTACAACAAGTTTTAGGCAAACTAGAAGTCTATATTCCACACTGGGTAGGACTCTCTAAGACTCACATATATTTAACCCAGCCTCAAGGCTGGCTATTTTCCGATGAAGTAATTGGTAGTTTATACGAAATTATTAAATAATATCAATCTCCGATCATTAAGCTATTACTTGCTAGAGCTTTCTTGAATCAGCCCTACCCTATGAAGGGGTTTTACCCCTTAACCCCGTTTCAATTAGTTATATTCTTATAGTAGGAAGGGAGAAGTAGAAAACCTAATGTCGGCAAACAATGTTGAAACCACAAATCTAGCATGGCAAATTCAGCAATTCCAGCACCGCGCTGAGGAGTGGATTGAGTTTAATTCAGCGATCGCCTTTAGGAAAGTTGTAGAGTCAGGGGTGAGTTTACCCAACTGGTTATACGATTTTCTGGTTTGGGTAGCTTGGATTATTCTGAGCTTAACCCTAGCATGGATGGGATTACTGCTATTTAGGCTAGTTCGTTCTTACATTTTTAGCTACTCTCGGCAAATTATGGGCTTAGATAACGCGGCGGCTAGATCTGAAGTTGAGCCTGTATATTCTGTAGATCAGTGGTTAAAAAAGGCGAGGAAGTTTCAGCTAGAAGGTAACTATACAGAAGCCTGTAGATCTTTATATATGGGGACTTTACAATTATTAAGCGATCGCTCTTTAATTCCTCAACAATACAGCCGCACCGATGGAGAATATCGAAATTTAGTAACGAGCTTACCCCAAGCTCAGGCATATCAGGTTTTATTAAATACCCATGAGCAATTATGTTTTAGCGATCGCCTTATATCCAGTGAAACTTTTCATACTTGTCAAGAAGCCTACGGTCAGATCAGCCAACCCGATCAAAAACTATGAAAAAAATATCTCGTAAACAGTGGATTGTGGGAATTGCGATCGCCGTCATGATTTTACTCACCGTGATTGTGCCGCCTAATCGTAGCCAAGTCAACACTGGATCTACTTACGATCGCACTCCCAGTGGCTATGCTGGCTGGTACGAATTCATGTCAACCCAAGGCGTAAAAGTTCAGCGTTGGCAAAAACCTTTTCAGGACTTAGATCAAAAGCTAAAAAAGCCAATTACCCTAATTCGGATTAAACCAGAGCGAGATTCGATTGACTATGCCGAGGCAGAATGGATTGAGAAAGGGAACCATCTCATTATTCTGGGCATAGGTGCTGAGGTGACAAATGCGCCCTTTAGTTCTGTAATTTCCAGTAAAGTTGGTGGAGTCAAAATTGAGAGCAGTCGCCGCCGAGGCTATACTCAATCCTATCCCAATGAACAACTAGCCTTGACTGGTTTAAATACCGCCCACGCTAAGAACTCAGAACAGAATTCAGAACAAAAAAAATCCACACCTGAAAATAAGAAGCTGCTAAGTGACGAATTTGGCAGTATCGTTTGGCGAAGTGATGAGTATAAAAAGGGAACTTTTATCGCTGCCATTACTCCATATCTAGCTGCTAATACCTATCAAAATGAAGAGGGGAACTACAAATTTCTGGCAAATCTGGCCACGGTTTCTAAAACTCCCATTTATGTGGATGAATACATTCATGGCTATAAAGATCCTGATGTGAACAAGCCTGAAGCCGAAAAAAGTTGGATTAGCTATCTAATGGCAACACCTCTGTTTGCAGGACTAGCCCAAGCATTAGTGGTTTTGATTATATTTGTGATTGCTCAA
>JBBQHY010000108.1:0-7348 GCA_038324415.1 Pseudanabaenales cyanobacterium
CGCCAGACTGAGATAAAACGTGACGGGTTAAAGTCGTAAAATCTCTACTGAGGACAGTTTCTTGAGCTTGATTGAGTTTTGTAGTATCAGTCATGATTAATAGCTCTCATATAGCTTTTTGGTTAACTATAGCAATCAATACCCATCCTAAAATTTTTCAATCCCAGTCAGCAAACCCAAGAATATCTGATCGCTTAATCAACTAACTTGCAATTATAATTAGAAGCCTGTTCACCAAAGAATCATTTGAAGATTGCTACATAGAAACTATAGGCAAGATCAAATTTTTGGAGAGTAAAATTACAAAGTAAGGGAAAAGCTTTTGACTTCTATAGAGCGTGTTACCAAAATTTATCTTACTCCTCTTAACTCTCTAATATTTGAGGCACAAACTATCCATCGTCAACATCATGATGCTAATGCCGTGCAGATGTGTACTCTATCTAATATTAAATCTGGACGTTGTCCCGAAGATTGCAAATATTGTCCCCAGAGTGCAAGGTATAAGGCAGATATTTCTGAATATGGGCTTTTATCGGTAGAAGAAGTACTCAATCAAGCCCAATTAGCTAAGGCTAACGGTTCTACCCGTCTGTGTATGGGGGCGGCATGGCGGCAAGTAACTGATGGCGAGGATTTTGAGAAAGTCTTAAAAATGGTGGAAGGGATCGCCAACTTAGGCATGGAAGCTTGTGTCACCCTGGGAATGCTGCGGGAAGATCAGGCACAAAGACTAGCAAAGGCAGGTTTAACTGCTTACAACCATAATCTTGATACATCCGAAAAGTTTTATCCAGAGATTATTACGACTAGAACCTATAGCGAGCGCCTAGAAACCATTAAAAATGTGGCAGCCGCAGGAATTCAAGTATGTTGTGGTGGCATTGTGGGCATGGGAGAATCGGAAAGCGATCGCATTGAACTCCTTCATACCTTAGCCAATCTAGACCCACAGCCTGACTCAGTGCCGATTAATGCCCTTTCTCCAGTGGAAGGTACACCCTTGGGAAATCTCCCAATTATTGATCCCATTGTTCTAGTAAGAATGATCGCCACCGCTCGGATTCTAATGCCCAAAGCAATGGTGAGGCTTTCTGCAGGTCGAGATCAACTAACCGTAAGTGATCAGGCTCTATGTTTTTTAGCAGGTGCCAACTCTATTTTTAGTAGCGAAAAACTTTTGACCACCACTAATCCCAGTTTGGATCAAGATACGGAGATGTTTGCTCAGTTAGGTCTAACAGCAATGGCATAATTTCAGCAAGTTCGTAATATAATCAAAACCAATTCTGGACTGTAACCCTTACCCATTAAAATAAATGACCTCTTTTGTAGTTGCTGTGCCAGCCACCACTGGAAATCTTGGGGCAGGGTTCGATTGCCTTGGAGCCGCTTTAAGCTTATATAACAGATTTGAATTTTCCCTTATTTCAGAGCCTTTAAACTCAGAATTGCCTACCTCAGAATTAGCAAGCTCATATCTGCAAATTAGGGCATCAGGGCTTTATGGAAAATCAGTAGCAAAAGATGAGGCGAATTTAATATATACCAGCTTAGTCAAATTTTTTGAGCACATCGGTCGCCCTGTTCCGTCCATATCTATATATATCGAAGCAAATATTCCGATGGCACGGGGACTTGGGAGTTCTGCCACAGCAATTGTCGGGGGAATTGTCGGAGGTAATTTACTTGCTGGATCGCCTTGCTCCCAAAAAAAACTTTTAGATCTTGCGATCGCCATTGAAGGACATCCTGATAATGTAGCTGCTGCTATGCTGGGAGGGTGTCAGTTATCTGCATCTCGGTTAGATGGTAGTTGGGAGATCTGTCCGATTATTTGGCATCCAGAAATAGCGATCGCCCTAGCAATTCCTAATTTCGAGTTGTCCACAAAAGAAGCGAGGTCGGTTTTACCCGCAACGGTACCCATGGCTGATGCTATTTTTAATGCTTCCCATTTAGCTTTACTGACCCAAGCTTTGGCTAAAGGTAATCCACATTGGTTACAAACTGCCCTTCAAGATCGGCTGCATCAACCCTACCGTGATAGCTTAATAGTCGGGATTAAAGAAGTCGAAAAAGCCGCGATCGCCTTTGGAGCATACGGCATGGTCATAAGCGGCGCAGGTCCTACGTTATTAGCATTAGGACACCCGAATTATATTGATGGAATTGCCAATGGCATGGTTAAAGCTTGGCAAGCCGTAGATGTTATTGCTACTAAAAAAGTCCTATCTATTGCCACTGGTGGTACTACTTGTAACGTATATTAATGCATCTGAGTTAGAATCAAATTAATAACACTTCATAACTTACCTATGACCAAGCTCCAGTTTTTTCTGGTCACAAGTCTGATCACTTCTGTTCTTTTACTTTTAGCTGGTAATCGAGATGCTAATGCTATTTTCCCAATTGCGATCGTGATTGCCATTTCTAGCCTTGCCAATCGGTTTATCTCGGAAAATCTGTGGGATAAAGTTTCGATCTGGGCAAATAATGCAACTGGGCGCAAAATTTTTAAGACTAAACTTAAACGCTTACCCCCATCAAAATCCAGACGTTTACGTTAAAAAATCGAACGTTGACCTTCAGGGCTAACACCAATAATTGTAAGCTGGCAGTCTAAAACCTTATAGCCATATTTTTCTGCAACTTTTTGACTGATTTCGAGAATTTTGTCATTTTTAAATTCAATTACAGCATTGGTTTTAACACAGACTAGGTGATGGTGATGATGGGGTCTCGGCTGATTTATTTCATAGTGTTTATGATCTTCAGTGAGTTCTAGTTCACGCAGAATTCCCATTCTAGCCATCATCTTAACCGTCCGATAAATCGTGGAGAGACTTATATCTTCTCCCTGCTCCTTCAACCGATTGTACAAATCTTCAGCACTTAAATGTTGACCTTCAGGTAAATTCTTAAAGGTATTTAGGATCACTTCCCGTTGTGGAGTCATCCGCCAGCCTTTGGCATTCAGTTCAGCCCTAAGGGTTTCAGGGGTGTAATTCGCAGAAGTCATACATTCTCATTAACAACCTACTCTTGATAATAACTGATTTTATTGGAGTTTTTCATATAAAAACCGCCCACGTAGGCGGCACAGATTATTTATGGAAATTACAAAATTAGTATTCCCCTACTTGTAATCATAATTTAGCAATCATAATACAAGGCAAATTCGTAAGGGTGAGGGCGAATACTCATAGCTACAGCCTCACTGCGCTTATAAGAAATCCAATTTTTAACAAAGTCTTCACTAAATACTCCACCTGCTAGCAGAAATTCATGATCATTTTCTAAATTAGCTAAAGCTTCACTCAGAGAGCCAGGAGTTGAGGGAATTTCAGCTAATTCTTCGGGAGATAATTCATAAATATCTACATCCAAGGAATTACCAGGGTCAATCTTATTTTTAATCCCATCAATTCCTGCCATGAGCATGGCTGAGAAAGCTAGATAAGGGTTACAGGTAGCATCGGGACATCGAAATTCTAAACGCTTGGCTTTGGGATTTGTGCCAGAGAGAGGAATCCGAATCGAAGCAGAGCGATTACCTTGGGAATAAGCCAAGTTAACAGGAGCTTCAAAGCCCGGAACCAAACGCTTGTAGGAATTAGTTGTGGGGTTAGTAATTGCGAGCAGGGCGGGAGCATGCTTGAGCAATCCACCGATGTAGTACAACGCCATTTGACTGAGGTTGGCATAACCATCTCCCCAGAATAGAGGAGTGCCATCTTGCCAGATTGATTGGTGGGTGTGCATTCCAGAGCCATTATCGCCAAATAGGGGCTTGGGCATGAAGGTTACAGTTTTTCCGTACTGACGGGCAACATTTTTAATTACATACTTGTAGGTCATCAAGTAATCGGCGGCTTGGATCATACTGGCAAATTTAAAGCCCAATTCTGCTTGTCCGCCTGTGGCAACTTCGTGATGATGCTTTTCAATGGGTACGCCACACTTTGCCATAGTTAGTAGCATTTCAGTGCGGATGTCTTGAAATGAGTCTGAAGGTGAAACGGGAAAATAGCCTTGTTTGCCTCGAATTTTATGCCCCAAGTTCCCACCTGGTTCATGGCGTCCAGTATTCCAAGAACCTTCGCTTGACTCTACTTCATAAAAACCCGAATTAATAGTTTGGTCATAGGTAACACTATCAAACATAAAAAACTCAGCTTCAGGTCCAAAGTAGGCGGTATTTCCGATCCCTGAGCTTGCCAGAAAGTTTAGAGCATTTTTAGCGATATTACGAGGGCATCGATTGTAGTCGTCACCAGTCCTTGGCTCTTTGATACTACAGATCATGCTGAGAGTTGGCTCTTCCATGAATGGATCGATCCAAGCTGTGGCAGGATCCGGAACCATTGCCATATCTGATTCATTTATTGCTTTCCAGCCTCTAATACTGGAGCCATCAAATGGCACACCATCGGTAAAGGAGCTTTCATCAATTTGGTCGTAATAAAAAGAGCAATGTTGCCATGTGCCTGGCATATCAATAAATTTTAAATCGATAATCTTAATGCCCTGCTCTTGAATCATTGTCAAGACTTCTTGGGGAGACTGAGCCATGCTATATCCTTGAGTTAATAGGTTAATTACCATCCATCATACTAAGTATGATGGATCAGGGCTTTTGTAGTGGTTTATACTGTTTTATGTTAAATCTTTCCTTACAAAAACAGAGGGGCATAGCTTTTGACTAATACCCCAAAATATAAAATTATTCACTACCTAATTAACTTAAGCGGCTTCGACCGTTACTGCTTCAGGTGCAACGGCAATTGGATAAACGCTAACTTTCTTACGAGATTTACCTAAACGTTCAAAGGTAACTGTACCCTCGATGGTGGCGTATAAGGTGTCATCGTTACCACGACCGACATTATTGCCAGGATGAATTTTAGTTCCACGTTGACGGACAATAATGCTGCCTGCGGTTACGGTTTCACCACCGTAGCGTTTTACACCTAGTCGTTTGGCGTTCGAGTCCCGTCCGTTTCTAGTACTACCTGTACCTTTCTTGTGTGCCATAACTGAATAATCTCCAAAAAAGTAAATTAAGAATACTGGATAAAACTATCTATGCTGCTTCAGCAGTTGAGTCTACACCTAAGTTAATAGTATCAATCATGATCCGAGTTAGGTTCTGACGATGCCCATTCTTTTTACGGGTTTTTTTCTTAGGCTGCATCTTATAGACAATTACCTTTCTTGCCCGTAAGTGTTGCATTACTGTTGCCTCGACCGTTGCCCCTGCAATTAGAGGCTGACCGATAACATTAGCGTCATCTTGACTAACGAATAGGACATCAGTAATCGTAAGTTTACTATCTGGATCAAAGTGTAGTAACTCGACATCATAGAACCGTCCAGGCTCGACTCTATACTGCTTTCCACCTGTTTGAATAATTGCGTAGCTCATAATTTTTGTAGTTTGAATGCCGTACAGGTATTGGATTCAGCCAATTTAATTTTTAATTCAGTTACTTTTCAAATAATTAAAGTAACTTAACCTGATCCGAGCGTGAATAATTGCACAGTCCTTAAATATACAACAATCCTGATTTAGTATGCAACCCTAATCTTTTTGTTGGAGTATATCTATGGATAAAAAGAAAGCGATCGCCTCTTTTAAGGACAACACAAAGGCATCAATCTCAGCTTTAGTATTATAGAAATAGAGACTAGCTCTGGCTGTTCCACTTATGCCCAAGTAGCGATGCAGTGGTTGAGTGCAGTGATGTCCTGAGCGAATGGCAATACCTTCTTGGTCAAGCATTTCCGCAATGTCGTGGGCGTGAATATAGCCAATTGCACTAAAAGCGGCTAAACCTGCCCTGTGGTCTTGGTTTCCATAAATTTTCAACTCAGACATAGTCAAAAGTTTGGGCATTAAATAGGTAATTAATTCCTGCTCGTAGTTATGAATATTTTCCATGCCGATCGCTGTTAAATAATCGACTGCGGCTCCAAGGGCGATCGCTTCACCAATGGCGGGAGTGCCAGCTTCAAACTTGTGAGGTAATTCTGCGTAGGTGGAATGATCAAGATAAACCTCGGCAATCATTTCGCCACCGCCCATGAATGGCGGCATTTTCTCTAGGATTTCCATTTTGCCGTAAAGAAAACCGATGCCAGTGGGTGCACACATTTTATGTCCAGAAGCAACTAGCCAATCGCAATCCATTTCCTGCACATTAATAGGCATATGGGGTACACTTTGGCAGGCATCAATTAGAACTTTGGCTCCGTAGTGATGGGCGAGGGTAATAATTTCGGCAATGGGGTTAACACAGCCCAAGGTATTGGAAATATGAACTATGGATACTAATTTTGTGCGATCGCTAACCAAAGATTTATAGTGTTCTAGGTCAAATTCTTCAGTGGCTGTAAGTTGAACAAATTTAATTACTGCCCCAGTTTTTTCTGCCACCATTTGCCACGGCACGATATTACTGTGATGTTCCATTACCGACAGAATGATCTCATCTCCAGCTTGCAGATTTGCCATGCCCCAGCTATAGGCAACGAGGTTAATACCTTCACTGGCATTGCGAGTATAGATAATTTCTTGGGATGAGCGCGCTTGAATAAATTTTGCTACTTTTTCTCTAGCCGCCTCGTATGCCTCGGTAGCACGACGACTGAGGGTATGGGCGCCACGGTGAACGTTAGAATGATCTTGTTCGTAGTATTCACGCCAAGCATTAATTACCTGAAGTGGCTTTTGGGAACTGGCGGCATTATCAAGGTAGATCAAAGCATGCCCATTAATGTCCTGATCTAAAATTGGAAAGTCTGGGCGGGTTTTGGTAGCTAGATTCTCTGAGGTCAGACTAATTAGATCGGGTACTACAATCATTGCAAGTTAGAAGTTTTAGGCTAATTGAATTCTAACATTGCCCAATATGGCAACCACTAGATTATTGGGAAGATTAGGCAAGGATATAATTAGGGCGATCGCCAATATTCACAACTGATCAATTTCTAAGATTTACTTCTTCGATTTCCTCTACTTTTACCGTCATCTTTAATACTCCTACTCTTACTCCTATCTCTCCTCCTTTATTCCCGTTTGTGATTACTTCTCCGATTTTATTGAGTTTAATAATTCTGACCCGATCGCCTACTTTTGGGATGTATTTAACTTCTTCTATAGGAACAGGGGGCAGTTTTTGCTGAGAGGGAAGATGCATTTTGCCAATCTGTACCATTCTCTGATCGGCGTGCTGGGCAGATTGCGGTGATTGATCCCCTGCTTGGAGTTTACGAATTACTCTATTTATTTCTTTTTTAGCTTGATTAATGGCAGCAGTAACTTCCGTCTCTTGTTGCGCCTTTA
>JBBQHY010000109.1:0-7213 GCA_038324415.1 Pseudanabaenales cyanobacterium
GTCAGTCTGTGGAGCGAACATAAGACCTGATAGAGATACCTCTAAAGGGCAGTTGCGAAATCCTAGTGATAGGAAGAAACAGAAACCTAAGTCGTGAGTCTTAGGAATCCCACGCGCTTTAGCCGTGGGAGGATGTCAAGAAATCCCCCTAAAGCAATTTGGTTAAGGATTACTAAACTTAGGAGCCTTGTAAAAAGGACGCTTTACAACTTGAGCGGGATAGGTTTGATTTCTAATTTGGACTTCAACAACCTGCCCGATCGCTGCTAAATGAATCGGTACATAACCAAGGGCGATCGCTTTGCCCAAAGTTGGAGATTGAGTCCCACTGGTAACTACGCCCACAACTTCATCGGCAAATAAAATTGGATAATCGTGACGGGCAATATTTTTCCCTTGCATTTCTAGCGAGACTAACTGTTTGGCTAGCCCCAATTCTAGCTGGGATTCCAGAGCAACCCTACCGATAAAGTCTCCTTTTTCATTTAAATGCACGATCCAGCCTAAATCTGCTTCTAAGGGAGAAATACTATCATTCATATCTTGCCCATATAAGTGCATAGCTGCTTCTAGGCGTAAAGTGTCACGGCATCCTAAACCACAGGGAGTTACACCTAAATCAATTAACTTAGTCCAGAGCGCTTGCCCAGTGGGAATATCAGTCATCAGCTCAAAGCCATCTTCGCCTGTGTAGCCTGTGCGTGCCACAAAACTGGGACTGCCCAAAACTTCGGTGTAAGTATGCCCAAATCTTTTGACTTGAGTTAAATCGGCACTGACTAAACCTTGTAGATATTTAATTGCTTCTTTGCCTTGAACTGCAATTAGGGTTTGGGCGGCGGAGCGATCGCTAAATTCACAATCTTCCAAATGACTGACAATCCATTCCCGATCCTTATCTATGGTTGCCGCATTCACAATCATTGACCAGTCATCGCCACCGTGATAGTAAAAAATGACATCATCAATAATGCCACCATCAGAATTTAAAAGAACTGTATACTGCGCCTGCCCTGCTTTCAGTCTTGCCAGATTGGAAGGTACTAATTTCTGTAGTGAACTTAGGGCTTGATTCCCAGCGATCGCAAATTTACCCATGTGAGACACATCAAACATCCCTACCTTGGAGCGGACAGCCTGATGTTCAGCTATGATCCCGTTGTACTGTACAGGCATTTGCCAACCTCCAAATTCCACCATTCGCGCCTTTGACGTTAAATGTAAGTCGTACAATGGAGTCTGCTTGAGTGAGTCTGTCATAGATTATGGGCTGGCTTTAATTGACCGGGTTTCTGTATTATTCTACTCCTATGCACGAACAAGAATTAGAGTCAAAATTAGGCGATTTAGGTCAATGGCTGTTACAAATGATAGCTTTAGGGCTATGCGCTTTAGCTTTGTATGCTCGATTCCCGTTTATGACGCTTTTGGGCTTATCTCCAAATTGGTTGCTGATTTGGCTAGTAGTTTGGAGTATCAATCGTCCTGTGATTTTTGCTGCGATCGCAGGAGTTTCCCTAGGATTAATTCAAGATGCTATGACTATTCCCAATGATGCTGGTTTTGCCCCAACCCATGTTATTAGCATGGCGATCGCGGGGGGATTAACGGCACTGATCCAAAAGGAACGCTTTATTCAAGAAAACTTTATTTCCATAGCTTTGATCGTATTTGGGATGACTGTAATTTCCGAAACAGCGATCGCCCTCCAGCTAACTTTATTTGGTCGAAATTTGGCAGAAATTTGGGAACTACAACAACGCATCACCCTCGGCTCGGCAATTTTAAGCAGTCTATGGTCGCCCGTCCTACATTTTCCCCTCAGCCGCTTGACAGTCAAACCCATTTAGGAGATTTCCTTTAAAGAATCTACTCAGCCCCCTGCCCCAATCCTGGGGGGTCTGAAAATTAAAGTCCCCAGAATTGGGGATTTAGGGGCTTCGGAATGGGTAAATATTTTACCAGAAACCCATTTAGTTACAACTACTGTTGCTAATCACAGACTTAGGGCTATTACTGGCATCAGCAAACCTTATCGGTCTTTGGGTAGAACTAATTAAGCCCTTTGCCCTGAGGCTTGCAGTTTGGGAGCTACCTAAATCAAAGGATTGGGAAAAATCGTCCTTCAAACAATTAACCGTCTTTTGCATAGTTGCCACTTCTTGATCGAGGTCATGAAGTTTGCTTACCTGTACAGATTGATCGGGGATCAACTTGACTAAGCCTGCGATCGCCGCCATTGATAATAAAACATTAACTAAGATCGTGGCTATAGATTCGTAGGGGCTAAACTTGTTTGACTTAAATGGATTTGGCTTAACTAAGATTTTTGATACTGATTTATTCGTACTAGAAACATTATTACTGGGAGTGTTAGTTGATTTATTAGATATGCTAGGTTTTCTCATGGCTTTTTATCTGAATTTTTGGGGCGATCGCTCTCTAGGAATTACAAGCAAGAATTACAAGATTGAGAATAGAGCATTAGTCTGGGGCTGGCAAATAAAAAATGGATACAGAGATTTAACTTTGTACCCACTAATAATTAATTTTTATTTATAGAAAGGAAATACTTACCAATCTATTCGGCAAGGGCTGAACCTAGCATTGCGGCTAAAACTGCAGGAAACAGTGCTACAACTAAGGCGGTTAAAACTTGGGCATCGGATAAACTCATAATATTCCTCTGGTGTTTTATATAGATTTAGGCTAATCATATACCAAACCATACCCAAGGGAAAGTTTACTCAAAGCCAATTACCCAAGAGCCAATGTAACGCAGAATTGGCAACTCTGCAGGTCCCATCACCCGTCCATCAAATTGATAAAGCCCACTGTAAAAAGGATTCCGCACATTAGAAAGGACAAGCTTTAGACTTCTACCTGCGGGAACTGGATCTTTGGTAATTACCTCAATCCGCCGATTTTCTTTATCCCATGAAGCTGATTCAATGGGTAAGTTGACATTGTTGTAGCGTAAATCAATGGAATTGGGATCAATCTCGCCATCATAGTTATCACGGTAGGTAATTATGATTTGAGAAATTTGAGTTTTTTGAGCAGGAATATCTAGGTAATAGCGATCCAGTTGTCTAGATCTGCCTCCGTCTAGATTGTAGGATAGGGCACTATCTCTAACATTACCAAAGAGAATTACCCCAGAGCCAGTTTGGGCAAGGCTGGCAGCAGCAGATGTAATTCCAAGGGCTAGGCAGCAAGAATACAGGATAAATCTTTTGGACATATTTCTAATCTGATGGTCTAGGTGATGATGACTGAATTAAAATTTATTCAATTAACTAAAATGACGAAAAAATTGAATATTTTGATTCTGGTCTAGTTGGTAAATTAATTCTAAGTCACGGCTAGAGATTTAAATAGAAATTTTCTCAAGTTAATGTTTTACCTTTGATTAACTTACATTGAGTAGTTTAAGACCCTCGGCATTTGGGCGAGGGGATACAAGAAAATTTAGATCTTTCAAAGTCCCCCAAAAATTGGGAGATTTAGGGGGCAGAATAGACTGAAATGAAGACAGGTAGGAATTGTGTGTACACTGTAGCTCTCATCTCTGAGAGAGGGGGCTGGGGGGTGAGATAGATCTTCGTTCC
Source organism: Pseudanabaenales cyanobacterium (assembly GCA_038324415.1). Taxonomy (GTDB): domain Bacteria; phylum Cyanobacteriota; class Cyanobacteriia; order Pseudanabaenales; family Pseudanabaenaceae; genus PCC-7502. The sequence goes on from JBBQHY010000109.1 coordinate 3,612, forward strand.
ACGTAAAATCAGTTATTAAGATGATGACATCTAATTTTTGTAATTAATCACAGACCTTTGAAAATACTAGGAGCATAGCTAGCCATGAATTTAACTAGAATTTTTGACAGTTCTCAATTCTTTCAGCCCAGTGATGGTGAGCCAATTCGTGCGGTTGTAACGGAATCTGATCATGCTGTGATTGTGGCTTGGTATATAAAACCACAGCAAATAATTCCCGCCCATACCCATCCCCACGGGCAAGATACATGGACGATCTTGGCGGGTGAGGGCGCATACTATGTTGATCGTGAGGGTAATAATGAATTGATTAAAACAGGGGATGTAGTAGTTGCCCACATTGGCTCGGTACATGGCGTGATTAATACAGGTAATGAACCCTTGATCTTTATTTCTGTGGTTACCGCAGGTGCAGGCTATGAGATGGTTAGTTTTGAGAATATTCGTTAGAGCTATCAGATGTGGACACTTTAGGAGCTAGTTCCATCAAGAAGCGCAGGGCATTGGCAATGTGGATAGCACAAACGGGAGGAGAGGTTTCATAGAACGATCGCCAAGCTAATCCTTTTTGCAGATCGTAATTTGCACTTTCTTCGGGATGTTGATCTAGCCAAGCCAAGCGCACAGCGTGACCGATTAGGACATCTAGAACAATATAGTCAGTAATTTGCAGATCGGGATTTTGGTGGGCGATCGCCGCCAGTTCAATTAGAGCCTCAGTATTAACTTGACGATATTCGGGGGCTTGAATTTTATTTAAGAGGTGATCGATACGCAGGGCAAAGTTTTTTTCACCAGCAGTCATCTCTGCCAAAATGATTTCACTATCAAGACGGTTACGGCGATCGAGCTTATCCCCAATTACCAAGCCCTTGCAATACTTCATCACCTGCCAAACTTGCGGATAAAAGCCCTTAGGTACACGGTTGAGGCTCCCATCTCTTTGCCGTTGTTGAAGCCAATCAGTTTGGGTTTGAGGATTGCGATCGAGGTCGGGGGAAGTCACCCATTTAATTTCTTGCTGGAGATTAACTTGCAGGGATTCTTGGCGAAATAGGGTTTGATTCAGATCGTCATATCCCACTAACACTTGTCTTAATCTACTTTTTACGGCAAAAGGACTTAACCCCATTAGATGTTCGTAGGCTTCGTCTTGGGTTACTTTTAATTCCTGTGCTAGTTCGCTCGTAATCAATAAAATCAAATATCCAACCCGCAAAGTTAATAAGCCATCGCACAGTTCGGGTTCAGCTTTAATTAACAGGCTGAGATAGATAATGATTTCTTGGGTAAGCGATCGCTCTCTAATATCTATACTCCGAAACTCTTCGATTTTTGCCATCACATCCGCAGAGGGCATGGGATCGATAATTAGCGAAGCTTCACTATAGGATTTACCAACGGCAATTTGTTTACCCTGAATCAAAATGCTAGTCACAGCATCACCGAGTCCAATATCGACTTTTTCCATCAGCCCTGCGGCGCGGCGAATAATCGTCCACAACCGCCACTGTCCAGCTTTGGCATAGACTTCAGTTAATAAATCGGCGATCGGTAAATATGCACCATCTAATCTGGTATCAAATTCCTGTCCCCGCAGTTGGATTATAGTTTCCAGTAAATCAATTTGCTCATAGAGGTTTTTTGACTCCCGAAGGCGTAACAGCAGGTGAGCGACATCTCGTTCTGATTCCAAGAGAAATTCTTGATTATTAGATAACGGATAACTAGAGCTTAAATCTGTGGGCAGAATGCAGGAAGTGGAGGCAATTTCAGTTAAAGCTGATTCCGAAAATTTAAAATCGTGGATATTGTCAATGCGTTCAGTGGCAGAGGTGATCAGGAGTTGGTTGAGGTTTCCAACTTTCACAGTTACACCGTTACAGGTTCCGCTTTGCAGTTCCTTTAGAAGTTGTAGTAAGGGTGATTTGGCGATCGCATCTTGGTTTCGTTGGGTTTCAAACATCTGGTGGGTTAAGAGCAAAGTCATGGTTGGTCGACCTTTGTGGTGCCAGTGCCGTTGAATATAGAGGAGTTCCCCTTTAATTTGCGATACCAGAAAATGATAATCAAGGGTTAGATAAAATTGATCTTGGTCAAGAAAAGATGGGAGGAAGGCGATCGCTTGTCCTCGAATCCGAAAAATCCGTGAAGTGGTCAGGCTTCTCAACCTGCGAATTGGTCTACCAGATATTTGCAATTTGTCGTTGCGACCGATCTGAAAATAGACCTTTGATAAATCATCGGCTTGGCGTACCTGAATTGGGGCTATCTGTCTTGGTGTCTGGGTTTCAATGCCGTAGGTAGACAACTCGGTTTGCAGGGTTGGATCTTCAGCCAGAAGCACAATTTGGACTACGGGTAGGCGATGATTACTGCCATGGAGGTGCCGACCAAGGGGATCAATATCTCCAAGTTCCAGTAGTTCTGCTCGCAGTAACTTCCCAATCAAATAAAGACTCTGCGCCCAGACTAGGGGAAGATTAGCATTTGCTTGACGGGGCTGAGTTTGGGGTTGCAGTCGTTCGGTTTCGATCAAATCCGAGGGCACGAAAAATAATTCTGGTAATAGTTGATAGCCATCTTTTTCAACTAACAATGGTTGCAGTTTTTGATAATATGCTTCTGCCTCTAGGCGATCGCCCCTAAATGACGCATCCAACATTAAATAGGTAAAAAATAGGGGCCATTCACATTCCAAATGCTCGAACTGCTTCAATTCCCACGGCTCGTAATGTAAACGCTTGGCATCTTCGATTACGGTTTGGTGTCCATCTCGAAGGAACCTTTTGCAGCCATACTTTCCTTCTAGTTTGGAAATCACATTATGGCGAGTACGTTCTACCAACTCTCGATCTTCTAGGGCAAAGGCAGGATAGCCCACCACACTTAATAATGCCGCATCAACTTCCTTGGAACTGGATTCTCTTGGCAAAAGCGATCGCAAAGTAGTTCTAGTTCGGGCAATTTCATCTAGTAAAACGTGAATTACCGAAGCTTGACTTCCGCGTACGCCAAATAAATCCAATCCATTAATTGCTTCCAGTGCCGCCTTTGCCATGCCCACAGAGCTAGCATTCAGTTCGGGCTTGCCATGATTCGCCTTATTGCCCCGTTCCCAAATCCCATAGTCAGGTGTACGGTAGGCTCGCCCAATGTAATAGACCAGATTTTGAATGAAATTAACCTCATCAATTGTAAAAATAATTGCCAAGCCCGAAGCCGTCATCTGTGCCAGTGTGAGCAGATATAGGGATGTGGCATCAAGTTGCAAATGTCCCCATTTGTCATCGCCCACGACCGTAGCCGCAGAAGTAGTGCTGTACTTAGCATGGAGCGCATCGATGGGAGCTTGGGTAACTTTGAATTTTTCAACTTTTTGTGCCTGCTGCATCATGGCAAAAAGTAATCCTCGCATCAGCTTTACTACGCTTTGTTCGAGTTCGTAGGTACGCCCGCGATCGCTATCTAATTTTCGATATGCTAACGCCAAACCCCATACTGCCAGAATACTATAGACGTTATCCCTAACCCAAGCATCGGTATAGTCCCCATGGGCATTAATCGCCGTGCTGGCAGGCAACAAACCTGTAATCGGATTT
>JBBQHY010000110.1:0-7212 GCA_038324415.1 Pseudanabaenales cyanobacterium
AGCACTCCATAATCCTATAATGCACTCAAATAACATATACCGCAAATCAACAACTCTATGCAAGCTGTAATTATTGCTGGTGGAAAAGGAACGCGCCTTAGACCATTGACCTATGGCTGTCCCAAGCCGATGCTACCTCTAGTCGATCGCCCATTTTTGGAATGGATGATTAATCGCTGTCGTGAAGCGAATGTATGCGACATTTTGCTAAATGTGCAGTATCAAGCGCGACAAGTAATCGATTATTTTGGAGATGGCGATCGCTTTGGTGTGAAAATCCGTTATGTCGAGGAGTCAACGCCACTAGATACCGCAGGGGCGCTTAAACTTGCCGCGCCATATTTCACAGGTGAGTCATTGATTGTTTTCAATGCTGATATTCTTACTGATTTAGACTTGACAGCGTTGATAAAGTTTCATCAGGATACTCAAGCCGATGCGACTTTGACCTTGACCAGAGTTGCGGATATTACGCCTTTTGGCTTAGTGGAAATTAATGACCAAAATCAAGTCCAGTCTTTTCGCGAAAAACCAAATGCAGAGCAAGCCGTAGAATTTATTGCTCAAGGTATCGATACGATTAATGCAGGAACCTATGTTTTAGAACCAAAGATTTTTGATGCCTATCGCACGGGTGAGCCTTTAAGCTTTGAACGAAAAGTCTTCCCCAATATTTTGGAGCAAGGACTGAAGATGATGGGCTTTGTTTGGGAAGGCTATTGGATGGATATGGGAACGCCTGAGAAGTATTACCAAGCACAGGTCGATGTTTTGGGAAGTCAAGTTCCCTTTGATTTTGGCGATCGCGCTGAAGAGAAAAGTAAAGGAATTTGGATTGCCAAAACTGCAAATGTTGCGGAAGGAGCCATCTTGAAATCTCCTTGCTATGTGGGTGAGTATGCCTCAATTGGCAAAAATGCTCATATTCCATCACAAACTTTAATCGGCGCAAATTCGCTGGTCAATCAGGCGATCACCTCTGGTCTATATCCCGCAGGGACAATGTTAGTTTAATTGGTAACTTAACACGAAAAAGTTTTGGTAGTGCGGCCCGACGCGCCGCACTACCTATCCTTTTTGAGTGTGCGAGGAATCTCAAGTAATCTAATAGGTTCTTTTCCCTGTTGCCAAACGAGAAAGAATACTAGTTATCAAAATCATCACCACTAGAACCAATGCACCTGCCCAAGCAAGTTGCTGTTGGTTAATAAACTGTGGACCACCAGGCACAATCGAGAAATTATATACAAGTACTCCTAAAGAAGCTGTTTCATCCAAAATCCCCCTCGACCAGAACTGGCTAAATAGGGCTGTAAAGATGAGAGGAGCAGTTTCTCCTGCGGCTCTGGCAATAGCAAGCATTGCCCCCGTAACGATCGCTGGTAGGGCTGCTGGCAAAACCACAAAAAACACAGTTTGAAACTTAGTAGCGCCAACACCTACAGCCGCTTGGCGAATTTCTTGGGGTACTAATTTTAAACTCTCTTCGCTGGTGCGGACAATAATCGGCAGCATTAGTATTGATAGAGCCACACCACCAGCGAGAGCCGAAAACCCTAATCCCAATGAGTAACTACCTTTAACCACGACGATGACGTAGGTAAACACGCCAACCACAATCGAAGGCACACCGCTAAGCAAATTAGTGGCAAAGCGAATCCAAAAAACTATCGGTTTCTTGCCGCCAAACTCGGAAACAAAGATAGCTGCCATTATTCCGAATGGAACACTGATCAGTGCGGCGATCCCAACCATGATCAAAGTGCCTAAGATCGCATTGCCAAAACCACCACCTGCTATACCTGGCGGTGGTGGTAACTGTGTGAACACACCCAAATCGATACGACTCGCGCCTTTAAGAATTACGTAGGTTAGTACGGCTACCAATGGCAAGAGCGCGATCGCCGCCGCACTGACCGTAAGGACTGTCATCAGATTGCCAAAAAGTGTGCGTGGAGAAGAAGAGTCTTTGATCAAGCTCCCCATTGGAACTTTTTGTGAATTTAGATTTTGTGAATTTAGATTTTGAGGATCAGATGAAGTCATAGGTCAATAAAAAACAGGGGATGGTCAATAAATCCAAGGGTTGCCTGAACCTGCCAATTACTTAAGGCGTTGTACGCGCATGATTAGTAACTCGGCAAATACATTAACGATGAGGGTTAGCGCAAATAAAACAAAGGCTGCGTACATTAAAGAGGAAGTCTGCAAGCCACTAGCCTCGGCAAACTCGTTAGCTAGCTTTGCGGCAATTGAGTTAGAAGGAGCCAAAATCGATGAGCTGATTTTTGAAGAATTACCAATCAACATGGTTACCGCCATAGTCTCACCCATAGCGCGACCTAGGGCTAGCATCACTGCACCAACAATCCCCGAAAAAGAAGCAGGTATCAAAACTTGAATGATTGTTTCCCATCTAGTTGCACCCAAGCCCATCGCCGCTTGGCGCATGTCTGAAGGGACAGCAATCATCGCTTCGCGAGAAATTGCGGCGATCGTTGGCAAAATCATGATTGCTAAAACGATCGCGGCTGGGAGCATTCCTGTTCCGCTTAGGGGCGTGCTAAATAGTGGGAACCATTTGAAGTTGCTATAAAGAAAATCACCAATTGGCTTGATGATTGGAATTAACACAAAAATCCCCCACAAACCATAGACCACACTGGGAATCGCGGCTAGAAGCTCTACTAAAAAAACAAGAACTTCTTGAACCTTAGTCGGCAGAAAATCAAAATCTTCACTTAGAAAAACTGCGACACCGACACCAACTGGAACTGAAATAAGCAAAGCAATAAAAGAGCTAACCAATGTACCGTATATTTGCGGCAAAACACCGTAAAGATCTCTGGTTACATCCCAGTCACTAGAAATCAAAAAGCCCAAACCAAATTTACTAATTGCTGGAGAAGCATCAATCCCTACTTTAATAACCATTGAAGTCAGGATGACAGCAACACCAATCCCAAAAATTCGAGTCAACCACACAAAGCCTTGATCGAGTTTCTGGGCGATACCAGAACGTTGTGGCAAGCTGATCTCAGAAGTTATAATTTCAGAATCCATTATTTACAAACACTTAAAATAAACGGTATAATAGTATACATTATAGCAATTGTCTGATTTCGCAAGGTACATCCTAATCCTTCAATGTAAAGAGCTTAAGCACTTTGTCTATCTCTCCGCGAAATCAGAGAACACTATACAAATAAGGTGATTTCTTGAAAAGAATACTTCCGTATAAATCCAGTAGCGCAAGCGTCTCGCTTGCATTATGGTCATGCAGGCAGGATGCCTGCGCTACAGTAAGTAATTTTCTTTCTAGAAATCACCTAAGTCTAATCAAAACAGGGCAAGGTCTAGATTCAAATTTCTAAACTTTGCTCTATTCCTAATAAACAATCGGTAGATTTATTTCAATTAGATAACTGATTAACGAATTGATTCGATCGCAGGTTTTAGTTTCATAACCACTTCAGCAGGTAGTGGGATATAGCCCAACTCACCACTGACTTTTTGACCGTCGGTCACAGCCCACTCCAACATGGATTTGATCGCTTCAGCCTTTGCAGGATCGTCGTACTTCTTATAAAGCAGCATCCAAGTGTAGGAAACGATTGGATAAGCACCCTCACCCTTAGGATCTGGTTCAAAGGAGATCAAGCTAGCAGGCAACTCAATTGATGCAAGTGACTTCGATCCACTTTCGGGATCGGCTTTGATATATTTACCTGCCTTGTTCTCTATTGTTGCGAAAGAGATCTTGTTCTGGACGGCATAGCCATACTCAACGTAACCGATTGAACCCACAGTTTGCTGGATTTGTGCGGTCACACCTTCGTTACCCTTAGCACTAGTACCTGTTGGCCATTGAACGGACTTGCCTTCACCAGGACCCGCCTTCCAATCTGCACTAATCGCACTCAAATGCTTGGTAAATACACCCGTAGTACCGCTTCCATCGGAACGAGAAACTACAGAGATGGCTAGGTCAGGAAGTTTAGCGCCTTCATTCAACTTAGCGATCGCAGGATCGTTCCATTTTGTGATTTTACCCAAGAAGATGTTGGAGTAGACTTCGCGGCTAAGCTTGATGTCCTTAACTTCGGGAAGGTTGTAGGCAAGGACAATACTGCCAGCAGCAACGGGGATGAGTATTGCCCCTTTGGTAACTTTTGCAATTTCATCATCTTTCATGGCGGTGTCGCTTGCACCAAAGTCAACTGTGTTAGCAGTAAACTGCTTTACACCCGCACCACTGCCGACGGATTGATAGCTAATTTGAACGTTGGGATATTTTTTGTTGAAATCGGAAAACCAACGTTGGTATAGAGGCGCGGGAAAAGACGCACCAGCCCCACTAATAGATAAGCTCTTACCACCAGCCAATTGGGCTGAAGTGGCGGCGACAGTTGGTGCAGTAGAGCCACTTGCCGCAGGTGGAGTAGGGGCTGGCGCAGTACAAGATGCCAATGCAAAACCAATGCCACTCAAGAACAAATAGATTGCCTTACGGCGAGGTAGTTTCAAGCTAGGACTCATAGTGATGATGTTGTGAAACGTTATGGTAGTAATAGTTGTGATGAGAGCTAGTTAAAAATATTTCAAGAAAAACTTTGAGATTTTTGCTGTCGAATTGCTTTTAGTAAAACCGTAAAGAAAGTAGCTGCGTAGAAATAATTCTAAAATCATTCTAAAATTAACAGCTAGAAACTAAAGCAATCTTTTAACTAGCAGACAAAAGAAATATACAACCCGAAGGTAAAGATAAGGTTAAGAAAAAAAAATACAACGTTTTTATATTACCGACAACATCTAAATGTGTATTACCTATGATACAAAATTGGGATGGTCATGGTACGTTTATTATCTAACTAAGTCATGTACTAGTAAGGGTTCCAAGAGAAATAGAAAAATATAGCAATATAGAATTCTAGGTGATATTTTTTTTGTGTAGATATTTTAAATAGTGCATAAAGCCCTGCCATACTTGCTGTTTAAAATAATATGCAATATTGTTCATTTAGTTGGTAACATAGATGCATAGGAGTATAAATATTGTGAATATTATGGGATACACAAAAAATATTCTAAAATCATCCTAAAACCTAACTAAAAAAAATCTTTTTAAACATTGACAAAATCAGATATATTCGGCGATTACTAACATTTTGGATGGTTTTTAACTAACTATATAGAGCATTGTCTTTACATGATTATATAGGTCATAATTGAAAGATAAATGCCTTGGAACAGATATTAAAATCATGTATCCAGAATATTAATATTGACTTTTAACTTTGACAACCGTAACTAGATCTAAAAAATTCAAACGTAAACATAAACTCAAATTCTATGCAAAAAACAATTATTAATGCTGATAATGTTTCCGTATATTACGGTTCTAATCTTGCTGTTTCTGGAGTTAACTTAGCAATTAACACCAACCAAATTACTGCGTTTATCGGACCATCAGGTTGCGGCAAAAGTACAATCCTACGATGTTTTAACCGCTTAAATGACTTAATCGATGGTGCAAAAGTAAGGGGTAAGATTACTTTTGGTAACCATGATATTTATGACTCAAAAATTGATCCTGTAGCAGTGCGCCGCCGAATTGGGATGGTGTTTCAGCGTCCTAACCCATTCCCAAAATCTATTTATGAAAATATTGCCTTTGGTCCTCGTATCAATGGATTTAAAGGCTCTAAGATTGATATGGATGAATTGGTGGAAAAGTCATTGCGATCGGCGGCGATTTGGGATGAAGTTAAGGATAAACAGAATGAGAGTGGCTTAGCACTTTCTGGTGGTCAACAGCAACGTCTTTGTATTGCGCGGGCGATCGCTACTGAACCAGAAGTAATTTTGATGGATGAGCCATGTTCGGCTCTTGATCCGATTTCGACCCTCAGAATTGAGGAATTGATGACCGAGCTTAAACAGCGCTTCACGATTGTGATTGTTACTCACAATATGCAACAAGCCTCACGAGTGTCTGACATCACAGGATTTTTCAATACAGAGCTTAGCGAGACTGGTAAGCGCACAGGTAAATTAGTAGAGATTGATCGCACGTCGATGATTTTTAGCAGCCCTAAACAAACTGCAACCGAAGAATACATTAGCGGTAGATTCGGTTAAATTTGAGTCTAAACATAATAAAGAAGATCGATCGCTAGGCGATCGATCTTCTTTTTATGTTTTTGGGGAAAAGTTTCTAAAAAATGTTAGGTTTTTGTAGAGTGCGTTTTTAGTCACAAACAAATGTCGATGCAGCCAGTCAGATCTTTGACCCAAAATAGTAACAACGCAGTTACGCCTTTACTGGAAATCCGTGATATCCACAAAAGTTTTGGCACAAATGCGGTCTTAAATGGTGTCGATCTAACTTTGCATACGGGTGAAGCGATCGCGATCATTGGTCCATCTGGTACAGGTAAATCAACAATTTTGCGGCTTATTTGTGGACTACTTGCCCCTAATCGTGGCGAAGTTTATATCAATGGCAATCTTGTTGCGCCTGAAGATGACATCCAAGAAGCAAACTATGGTTTGAACATCGGTATGGTCTTTCAAAATGCCGCCCTATTTGACTCGCTCACAGTTGCCGAAAATATAGGGTTTTCCTTGTTTGAACATTCACGTTTATCAAGGCGTGAGATTTACCAACTGGTCGAACATAAATTAGCGTTGGTGGGTTTAGAGAATATCTGCGATCGCTATCCCAGTGAGCTATCAGGCGGAATGCGAAAACGGGTTAGTTTTGCCCGTGCGATTATGGATGACCCCACGGCTAAAACGCAAATCAAGAAAGTGCTGCTCTATGATGAACCCACGGCAGGACTCGATCCTGTGGCTTCGACGATCATTGAGGACTTGATGCGATCGCTGCGAGAGCAACAGGTTTGTGATAGTTATATTGTCGTTACGCACCAAGACAGCACCATTCGCCGTACTGGCGATCGCTTGATTGTGCTTTATCGTGGTTTAGTCCGCTATGCAGGAAACGTGAGTACAATTGACACAACTGACAATCCTTATGTCAGGCAATTTTTTAGTGGTAGCACTGAAGGTCCAATTCAACTTTTGACTAGGGAGGTATAAGGCTCGTGCAGCGAAAAACATTACGCGATGGTGCGCTTGGCTTATTTATCATTGGCGGCGTACTAGCTCTTGGGGGCGCGTTGTTATGGTTGCGCGGGCTGCAACTCA
>JBBQHY010000111.1:0-7138 GCA_038324415.1 Pseudanabaenales cyanobacterium
TTAAATTTTTAGTTTTTAAGGTTATGCCTATTAGAGGAAGAGGTCTAGACCTCTTCCTCCTATAATGTTGATTTAGTAAGTCAAGATTTAAAAATTGTGCTTTACTATGTGCATTAAGAAAGTGAGGAAAAGAATGTTTTCAGATTGGCAAGGTGTGAGCAGCTACACGACACAACAACCCATCGGCATTTTTGATAGTGGAGTTGGTGGCTTGACCGTATTACAAGAGCTAAAGCGTCAACTACCAAATGAACAAATTGTTTACTTTGCTGATACCGCAAGGGTGCCTTGGGGATCTCGTTCTCAGTCTGAAATTATTGAATTTGTGCAACAGATCTTGACATGGATGCAAACCCAACAGGTCAAGATGGTAGTAATGGCTTGTAATACTAGCTCTGCTTTGGCATTAGAAACCGTGCGATCTCAATTTGATCTACCCATGTTAGGTTTAATTTTACCTGCAGCCAAAGCCGCCATTAAGCACGGGCAGAAAATCGGCGTAATTGCCACCACTGCTACAGTTCAGAGTATGGCTTATGTCGATGCCATTACAGAGACTGAAAAGCGATCAGAAGTATGGCAAGTTGCCTGTCCCGAATTTGTACCATTAATAGAGGCAAATCGGATTCATGATTCCTACACCTATGAACTAGCTCAGAGCTATTTAGCTCCACTAATCGAAGCGGAAATAGATACTTTGGTGATGGGTTGCACCCACTATCCACATTTGTTAGAAGTGTTTAAACAAATCTTGCCCAGCCATGTGCGGTTTATTGACCCTGCTCGATATGTGGTTAAATCTGTGGGGCAGGAGTTGGAAATTTTGGGATTAAGCGATCGCACTCACCATAAAAATCCCATCACTAAATATTTTGTTAGCGGAGATGCCGAAAAATTTTCCCAAGCTTCCAGTGGTTGGATTGGATATGAACCTCTGGTGCAAAATGTAGAGCTTTCTCCATTCATATATGAGTCATCCTGCTTAATTGAAATGGCAGAGCCTGTTGAACTAATTTCTTAAATTTTTTTATAGTTAATGTTGAGGTCAAAGAATTTTCTACGAATCCAAGTCGGTCTATGTATCTTGCTGGCAGGAGTCTATGCAGATCAATTGGCGGCGGCAAGTATCGTAAACAGGATAGCAAACAGAGCTGAACGGTCTAATCGGATATTGTACGCCCAAGTTGCTGGTTTACAACTTCGAGGCGTGCAAAATACCCCTGAAGGCATAGTCCTATTAATCAATGGCAATCCTCAAATTCAGAGTGAGCGAGCTGTTAACCCTGATCGCCTAGTCATAGATTTGGCTGGTACTGTAGTTAATCCTAGGCTACATAAAGCGGTAATTCCGATTAATCGCTATGGAGTTAGACAGATCAGAATTGGGCAAAATCAGCAAAATCCCCCGATCGCCCGCATGGTTCTAGACTTTGAGCCGAATAGTAATACTAGCTCTGTGGATTGGGAGGCAGTCTATATACCTAATCGTGGAGCGGTTATAGTTAGACCTTTGGGGATTACTAGTTCTCCACCACTTAATACCTTAATTACTCCTCCTAAACCCCAACTTAGAGCAGGTAGTGACATTATAGCGATCATTCAAAAGATTAGCCTTTCTAGTTCAGGGCAACTTCTAATTCAAACCGATCAACCTTTTACCTATCTCGGTACCGAAGATGTTTCTACTGGCAATTTTAACATCACAGTCAATAATGCTCGCATCTCACCTCAGCTAATTCGCCCCAACCTTGATGGTACTCAGCTTGAAGGCATTAGAATGAGCCAGATTGGTAGTTCATTAATCATTGGTTTGCGTCCAAGTGCAGGTTGGCGGATTCGTGAAGAAGCTAGTTCCAATCCCCAACAACTCTTTGTACAGTTATATCAACCTCAAAATACGGCGGCGGCTATTCCTAGCTACTTAGATCCTAATCTGCCCATTACCGATCCGCCTCCAAAAAACCTTAACCTACCACCTAGAATTGCCCCGCCCCGTCCTAGGTTTGATCCTCCTAGTCCTGTTACAAATCGGGGCAGAGGCGTAATTATTGTCGATCCAGGGCATGGCGGCAGGGATGTTGGAGCAGTAGGTAATGGTATTTTTGAATCTAACGTAGTGTTAGCAATTTCTTTAAAAGTCGGACGAATTTTACAGGAAATGGGATATACCGTAGTCTATACCCGTACTGATAATACGGAAGTAGAGCTGCAACCTAGAGTTGATTTAGCCCAAAGAGTTAATGCCAATGTGTTTGTTAGTATTCATGCTAATTCTCTGGAAGCTAGGCTCAAGAGTGTTAATGGTGTTGAAACCTACTATGCCCCAGGTGCAACTTTGAGTGGGCGTTTAGCTAGTTATGTCCACAATCAAATTATTAATCTGACTAGAGCTAATGATCGGGGTGTAAGAAGTGCCAGATTCCATGTAATTCGCCGTACTTCTATGCCCTCGATTTTGGTGGAAACTGGTTTTGTGACTAATCCTCAAGAAAGTGCCAATTTGAATAATCCTGACTATCAAGAACGGATGGCTTTGGCGATCGCCCGTGGTGTCGATCAGTTTCTCAAGTCAAGGTAAAAACTCAAATTGATGGCGATAGGCTAGAAATAGTCTGATCCACAAACTGCCGAATAAATGTCACATCCTGTATCTTGGCAAAATTTCCACGACAAATATCAATCATGGTGGCGGCATTAAAATCTGGTTCTGGAGTTTGATCGAGATAATCTAAAAAGCTGACCCCGCCGATGTATGTAAGATAAGCGGCACTGACCGCCTGCACAGTTCCACCAACTGCAAAGGTGATTAAATTGGTTTTCAGAAAGTAAGAAGTTTGAGTTGCGATCGCCACCGTTGCCACTTCCACACAGCCGAGCTTAATTAAAATTTCTACCATGACTATTGCCATTTTTTGTGCCTGTTTTAGCCCTAAAGTGCGGTCGTAAATTTGACTTAATTCCATAAATAATTTGGCATTGATCGCCACACTGGCAATTAAATCCACGGCGGGAACAGGACTCGCAAATATGACCCCAGCATTTATCCACTGATAGCGAGAGATAATGGCATGACCTTGTTGGTGCCGAATTTTTTGTAAACTAGCTTGGGCAGATTTTTGCAAAAGTTGTAGTTTCTGGCTCGTGTTTAGCAATAGTAAATCTTCCCACTCATAGGAAAGAATAGATTCAATCCGAGACTTGAGGGCTGAAACTTCGGGGGGAACTGGTTCTAACCATTCTTTAACGGGTTGAGAATGCTCATTTTCGGATTGACGCACCGTAATTGGGGCTGGATCAGCAGCGATCGCCACAATATCCGCAGGTAATAAAAATTTAGAAGTTTTATGGGCTAACTCGGCAAAAATAGCTTCACGGTCAGGGGGGAAATATTGATCAGTTTTGTTAAATACTAAAATAATCCGCTTCCCAAGTTGAACTAGGCTGGTTAATGCTTGATATTCAACAGCACCCAGATCACTAGCCGTTATAAATAATAATAAATCCGCCGATTCTGCGGCTGTTTTCGCTTCTTCTTCTTGCTTTAAACCCATAGCTCCTCGGTTTTGCAGTCCTGGTGTATCAATTAACGAGATTTTGCGGTTTAGAGCTAATTTATTAGTTAATTTATCTGTTAATTTTTCAGTGTATGCGAAGATTTGCTGGGATTTTGTGGTGCCGAGGGTGGGAGCGGTGGCACCTAGATTCTGCTCTAATAGGGCGTTAATTACTGAGGTTTTGCCTACGGAGCTAATGCCAAATACAGCGATATTGAATTGATTTTGATTTAGATCCGCCTGAATTTGATCGGCTCTAGTTTTGAGGTCAGTTTGGACAGAGCGATCGCTAATTTTGCTAATAACTTTATTAACCTGTTCTAGGGATTTATGGAGACTCTGACGTGTTGCGGGCTGATTTTGGGTCTCTAAAGGATCTCTTGCTAGTTTTTTAATTACAGCGATCGCAATTAATCCCGCTACGATCAAACTTAAAAATTCCCAGTGCAGCCAATAGAAGGAGATCGTCACTGTACCTAGTCCTGCTAATCCTAAATATCCCCAAGTCCGCAAATTTACCATTGCTTAAGTTATTAACAAACCACAAACTTATTTTATGATGCTAGGGAGAATGTCGGGCGATCGCACTGCTAAATCTACATAGTAAATCTACATAATTTAACTCCTAACTTAGGGGATAATTGCCACAACCCGCATCGCCATGAATAATGAGTTCCAAAGTAACGATCATCAGCCCTAGGGGTAAGTCCCTGTCCCATAGCATTAGAGAATTTTGGGAATATAATGATCTCCTGTATATGCTTACCCTGCGCCACATTAGCGTTCGCTATAAACAAACTGCGATCGGCGTAGCATGGGTGCTGATTCAACCTTTGGTATCTATGACTATTTTTACAATTATTTTCGGTAATTTAGTCAGAATCCCCACTGGTGGCGTCCCTTACCCAATTTTTAGCTATTCAGCCTTAGTCCTGTGGGGGTTATTCTCAGAAAGTATTAGTCGGTCTGGAGCCAGCTTAATTAATGAAGCCCAGCTTATTACGAAGGTTTACTTCCCTAGGCTCATCATTCCCCTAGCCGCCGTAGGATCGGCATGGATTGATTTTGTGATTTCTTTATTTTTACTGATCCCGTTAACCTTCATCTATGGGATGCGCCCAACTTGGCAACTGTTCCTCATTCCTTTTGTCATGGTTATAACTATGATTCTGGCGGCAGGTATAGGCATGATGTTAGCGGCACTTAATGCTCGGTATCGTGACTTTCAGTACATAATTCCATTTTTAATTCAGGTTTGGCTGTTTGCCTCTCCAGTTGTATATTCGGTGGAAATTGTGCCTAAGCACCTTTTATTCTGGTATTACTTAAATCCGATGGCGGGGCTTTTGGATATATTTCGGTTTGCGGTGACTGGTCAGACTGCTTATAGTTTATGGGGTTTGGGTTGGTCAATAGTATGTGCGATCGCAATTTTTATTTTGGGTACTTCCGTATTTCGCTCCGTAGAGAAAGACTTTGCCGATTATATTTAACCCATATTAGCCATGCATAATTTCACAATTCAGAAGGTATCTAGGTTTAATTACATAGATCTTGAGATCGCCTTGTTCATAGTTACAGGATGGCTTTGGGCAAATTTAACCTCCTTGCAGTGGTTATATGAATCAATTTTGCAAACTGCTTGGCTCAATAAATTATTACTGATGAGCGGAATAGGAATTCTCGCAACTTGGATGCTGATTCAAGGCAAATTTAGATTTAGTTATTCTGCGCCTGTGGTGCGATCGGAGCCCTTAATCCTAATCGTGACTACGGCGATCGCCATGATTGCTTTACAGTGGACAATTGAACTGCCTCAAGTTAACGCCCTGTTATTTTTGCTGGGTAGTTATGGAATATGGGGGTTGTTTGTTGAATCTACGGTGTGGAGGCAGAGACTAGCGATTGCTTTTATCATCTCGATTGTTTTGCCTTTTAGCCTGCAATTTACCAGTGGATTAGGCTTTACTGCTCGAATTCTGACTGCCCATGCTGTGGAAAATATCCTAAATTTTTTGCAGGTCGCCGCCATTTCCTCTTCTGACATTATTGTGTTGGAAAATGGCATTGCCCATGTGGACTTGCCCTGTAGCGGATTACGCAGCCTTTGGACTGGCACGATATTTTTACTAGGTGCGACTTGGCTAGAGGGTCGGATTTTAGGATTTAGGTGGCTAATTGTGTATGTCGGCAGTTTAGGCTTATTAATTCTTGCAAATGTGGGACGAGTTTTACTGCTTACCATTATTTCAGTTGTCCTCAATCAATCACTAATTGCGGAATTGATACATATCCCGTTAGGAGTAATGAGTTTTATCGGAGCTTGCGGGTTGGGTTGGCTTGCTTTAAGATTTGTTCCACAAAATGCACCTAAAAAAATCACTAAGCCCAGTTTTCCTGAAGTTTCACCAACATTTAATCGTATTCCCTTAATTGCTCTATTGATTGGAATAGTCATCTTTGCAAGTATTCCCCGTCCCCATCTTAACCCCATGTCGTGGGTTCCAATCGTCCTGCCAACAACGATTAAAACTGAACCAATAGCCCTCACTACCATCGAAAATGAGTTTTTTGCAAATAATGCGATCGTCTCCAAGCAGAGGTTTGAATTTGGCAATCTCTCTGGCTCTATGCTTTTTGTTAACAGTAATTCATGGAACACCCACCATCCTCCAGAATTATGCTTTACGGGCAATGGTTTTACGGTAGATACGATGGAGTCAAAACAATTTGCTCAAAACTTTCCCCTACGATGGCTGACTTTAGAAAATAGCGAAATGTCGGGAATGTATTGGTTTCAGTCTCGAACTCAAACTACGGATGAATTCTTGAACCGACTGTGGAGTGAAATTAGTTTTAGCGATCGTACATGGGTCATGGTTTCGATTTTATTTGATCGCGCTCAATCTCCAGACAATCCTGAAGTCCAGTCATTTGCTAATTCGATCCGAGGTTCCCTTTTCGCTGAAAATTCTCAAAAGTAGATATTTCCATAAATTACTAAATCCTAAATTATGAAAAACGGATATCTTAGATTCTCATTTTGGTCAGTAAATATTTGTTTTCTGCTAGTTGCCTATTTGGGAATATTGCCATTTATCGGAAAAGATTTCTTCCCTGATCTTGTGGCTGGAAATTTGCCGCTAGACTTATTTTTAACTTTTGTTTTAATCATATCCACACCAACAGCAGTTAGCTTATCTCGCATTTCTTTTTTCTCTAAGAGTTACAAGATAATGGAGGTTAATGATTTTGGAGAAGTGATTTTTCCTCAAGTTAATTTCCCTTTGGGTAAATTATTTTTTGGTATAGAAGTTCCATTATTGATTCTCTGCCTTGCTCGATTATTTTGGTTACGGGAACTTACACCAGTAACAATTTTTATCATTTTTACAGCTTGTTTAGCCATCCTTTCCTTTACTTATGAGATCTTCCGTTTTCATAACTTCTATCCTAAAACCATGCTCTCGGTGCAAATGGTGGGACATAGTTTGATTTTGCTAATTGGTGGTTATATTGGGGCGATCGCTTTATTTTATTTAATACCTTTAGGCGCAATTTCAGGATTCGTATTCGTCTATGGA
>JBBQHY010000112.1:0-7138 GCA_038324415.1 Pseudanabaenales cyanobacterium
GGAAAATTAGAATCATCAATATCTTGATTAGAAACATCAAAATTAGAGCTAGATTCCCAAAATGGATGTTTAGAGATGTATGCTTCTAAGTGTTGTCTAAATTTATCCCAAGGTCGTTTCATTTGAAATTATCAACTCAACTAAAAAATTCACCTGACGACTAATTATCTAAAACCCCAAAATCTTGGGATAAAGCTACTTGCATTTTACAGAAAGAGTCAATATATTCACTAAATTCTTGGATTTGTTGGTCTACCCATTTTTTCCCATCAAGCGGTTCATTACTATTAACAAAGATATTAATGACTGGCTCTCCCGCATCAGGCAAGATTAAAACCCAATTATGCGCTGAGTAAAAAATTTTAATCCCATCAGTTAACTCAATCGAATTTTGACTATTAGATTCCACAAGATGCCGCATCAGTGACCCTTTGACACTCCAAGGGCATTTAATCACCTCAGAACGATAATAAAACAGGGGAAGCTGTTGCCGTACCTCCGAAATGCTGCAATCTTGGATTGTGATCCACTCAATGATTTTGGCGATCGCAAACATGGCATCAAATCCCGAATGTAGTTTGGGAAAGATAAATCCCATCTCAGCACAGCCGCCTAAAATTACATTCTCATGTTTAGAACATGTGAGCATGACTTCAGTGGGGTTAGACTTAGTGCGAATGACGGTACCTTGATGCTTGAGAGCGATCGCATCTACAGCCCCAGATACAGATACGGGTACAACAACAGTTCCAGTAGGGTGAGCGGTTAAAGCCATCTCCGTTAATAGAATTGTCAATAACTCGCCTTGAATTTGATAGCCGACATCATCAACTAAAATTAAGCGTTCACCATTAGCAGATACCTGCACCCCAAAGTTAGCCTTTAATGCCGTGACCACATCACTTAACTGAGTCAAAAGCCGATGGCGATCGCTGGCAGGGGGAACAGCTTGGTTGAGGCTGGCATTTAGGACAATGACATCGCTACCGAGCTTACCTAAAATCCTTGGCAGCACTGCCCCAGAAACGGCATATACATAGTCAATTACAACTTTTTTGCAGGCACTAAAGCGAATAGTTTCAATATTTAAGTTTTGGGCAAATCCACTGTTGTAATAATCTAAGATTCTTGATGGATAGGTAATTTCACCAATTTCTTCGATGCGGGCACGGCGAAAATCTTCCTTAAAATAGGTGCTTTCAATTTTCTTTTCTTGGGCTTTGCTGATGTTAATGCCATTACTATCTAAAAATTCAATCAAGACATGATCGTGGCGATCGGGATGAATGCGGACGTGAACGCCACCGACTACCCCCAAGGTTGGCGCAATAAATCTAGCGATGGGAATAGCGGTAGCCTCAAGATTTTGAATACTTGCCCCCACGGACATTAAGCCCGAAATTAAAGATCGCGTTACCATTCGACAAATCGGACGTTGATCCCGTGACACCATCACCTGTGCCCCTGGAGGTAAAGTAGCTCCGTAGGCAGCACCCAGTTTAACTGCAAACTCTGGAATAATTTCCACATTAGCCAAACCTGAAACCCCTTGATGTCCAAATAGGTTACGGCTAGCAGTTGCACCCCAAATTAAGTTGTGGTTGAGGATCGCTCCAGTTTCAACTCTTTTGCTGGGCCAAATTCGGACATTGGGACAAATCCTCGCCTCTTCTTCGACAATTGAACCCGAACCAACCACTGCTCCTTCCATGACATGACTACGGCGACTAATTCTGGCATTGTGGGCGATCGCACAAGCCCAAATATGACACTCTTCACCAATTACTACCCCATTACCAATAATCGGACGTTGCAGATCTGTATCAGCACCGATGGTAACGTGATCGCCAATAATTGTCCCTGCGGAAATTGTCACCCTAGCGGCGATCGCACAATTATCACCAATCATCACAGGTGGCTCAATGTAGGCAGTCGGATCAATAGACGTATTTTGTCCGACGTACACGCCTGTAAGCTGCTGTCCATAGCTTAAATCTAAGAATACCCTACCCCGAATGGCATCATACTGGGACTGGCGATAGGTATCCAAGGAACCCACGTCACACCAATAGCCATCTGCCACATAGCCAAACATTGGCACTCCTTTCTCTAGTAAAGTCGGGAATAAATCCTGAGAAAAATCACTGGGAGTATTTGCTTCCAGATAGCCTAAGATTTCAGGTTCCAGAATATAAATTCCTGTATTCACCGTATCTGAAAAAATTTCACTGGTAGAGGGTTTTTCTAAAAATCGTTGAATACGGTGATTCTCATCGGTAATCACCACCCCAAATGCCATGGGTTCTTTGACCTTGTGTAAAATTAGCGTAGCTTGCGATCGCATTTCTTGATGAAACTTAATTGCTGCTGTTAAATCAATATCCGTAATACTATCGCCACTAATCACTAAAAAAGTTTGCTCTAAAAGGCTTTCCACATTCTTGACACAACCAGCCGTACCCAAGGGGCGATCTTCTTCCACCACGTAACGCATTTTTATATCAAAATCACTACCATCACCAAAATAATCTCGAATCACATCGGGTAAATAGTGCAGAGTTGTAATCACCTCCCGAATCCCATGCCGCTTCAGCAAATTAATGATATGCTCGGTAATCGGGCGATTTAAGATCGGTACCATGGGCTTGGGAAGATCGCAGGTCAGGGGTCGCAGCCTTGTGCCAGTTCCGCCTGCCATTAGCACTGCTTTCATGGGTAACTCCAGATAAACCAGTTAAATAGTTTTAGCTCTTTAATTTAGCTATTTGATATAGATACTAACCCAGATTATTTCGGTTAGAAAGCCTAAAATTTCCAAGTGTTATGTAAAAATACGGTCGGGAACCAAGTTTCTAGGAGCGATCGCTTTTCATGATTAATCACTTCTAGCCAATTTTTATACTCCATTTCTGTTAAGGATAGAGTGCCATAGACTAAAGCGGAAATACCTTGAATTGTGAACTTAAGATCGGGTTTAACATGGGGATTTTGCCTAATCTTAAGAATATGATCTTGTGATTCCAAAGTGAAAATATGACTATTCCAAGCACAGAAAGAATCATCAACTTGAATATTAATTAGTCCATCTTCTAGCCGATATTTGGGAATTGGTAAATTATCAATAGCTGTAACTAAGTCAATGATTCGAACCATGTATGGCGGCGTATTGATATTAATTTCATATCCTGACACGACATCCCCAAACCATTGCTGAAAGTTAGTCCCAAATGGTGACTCTAAATAAAGGTAATTAATTTGATCTCGATGTTTAGCCAAGAAACTAAATAGTCGAAGGCGGGATGTAATATCGGTATAAAAGTAGTGATCTAGAAATATTTTGCGTTCGGTATTTCTAGAATCTATCCTGTAAATTCCTGCTGCTACTATGATTTCATCTCGTTTAACCAAGATACAAAACTTATCTTTAGTTGCTTCATGCCACTGCGATCGCTCCCAATAACAAGGAATCACCATGCCATGATTTTGGTTTGTGGACAGAATGAATTCTATAAATTCTGATTGCGTTTTACTCGCATTTATCCGTTCGTATTCCCATGTTGATAAATCATCCTTAAAGTTAGAAATAATTCCATCTAAAGGTACCCTAACTTCGAGATTAGAATTAGCAGTGACATAACCAAACTTCTGATAAAAGCTTTGTTTAAATGGGATTAACATGCTTAGTCCCTGCCCATTAGCTTTCATTTCTTTAAAGGCAAAATCTAGTAGTTCCTTCACATAGCCTTGGTTCCGATATTCAGGATAAGTCCAAACGCCACCGATACCTCCCATTTCTTTGACTACGCCCCGAATTGATTGTTGAAACCGATGAATTCGTAAGGATGAAACTACTTTATTTTTAATAAATATACCAATGGTTTGCTCGGGAATGGTTGTCTCTAAGTTGATATCTGTTTTATCTTCTATCCAATTGCCATAGGCATAGCGATCGCCTAGTAAAATTTCTTCCCTTTCAGCTAACTTAATCTTTCGGATTTCCATTTTATCCCCTCGTAGATACAGATTTTAATACATATGGAATCTCCTGATCTTCATCAAATTCTAAGGTGATTTCCTTTAGACGTAAATATCTAGATTCACTAAAGGATAAAAGCATCCGTTGCAGAGCAAACCAAACCTCAATTTCATATTCCCACTCGCGATCGCTTCTATGTACTGCCGCAATTGAACGTAATGCCCAGAAGTAACTATTACGAACAATGGAGCCGTCTTTTTTATATTTAGGAAGATCTTCATGATGGATTAAAAGAACTTCATCGTCTATAGATGCTCTCATAAAGAATTAGAAGGGGATTTTGCAGACCACGGAGCCACTAAAAATAGTAACAGCATTCCTGGTATAGATGCAGCGATCGTAGCCGCAAAGAAGTTCGACCAGCCTAAAATCTTGACTATTTCGCCCGCAGGAGCCGAGAGAATATCATTTCCCGCAGCCATCAAGCTCGAAAGCAGCGCAAACTGAGTAGCGGAGAATTTCTGATTACAAAGACTCATTAAATACGCCACAAATACCGATGTCACCATCCCCGCACAGAGGTTTTCAATACTAATTACGGCAAGTAAGGCCGTCTCATTTTTGCCAATTAAAGATAAACCGAAATAACTGAGATTGCTCAAAGCCTGCAAACCGCCAAATATCCACAAAGCCTTATTAATTCCAACTTTGGTTAAAATTCCTCCGCCCAAAACCACGCCTAAGGTAGTTGCCACAAACCCCCAGCCACCTTGGACTGCCCCAATCACTTTTTTTGTAAAGCCAATATCTACCAAGAACGAGGTTGCCATGTTTCCGACTAAAGCATCACCGAACTTAAATAGCAAAATAAAAGCCAGCACCACGATCCCAAAGAGTAATCCTTGGCGTTGGAAAAATTCTTGAAAAGGTAAATAAATAGCATCTACTAAAGTTGCGGGCGATCGCTCTTGATCTACAGGCTCAGGTGCAAAAAATGCTGCCACAATACCTACTCCCATTAACATCGCCATTAGTAAATAAATTGCTGCCCACGGTAAATAATCTGCCAAAATCAACGCTACCGAGCTGGTGGTTAAAATTGCTAACCTATAGCCCAAAATCCATGTAGAAGCTCCTAAACCTAGTTCATGGGTTTCTAAAATATCCGTACGGTAAGCATCGCCAGCAATATCTTGGGTCGCACTTAAAAAAGCAATAATCAAAGCATTAATCGCTAATAGATTTAGAGCTTGTTTAGGGTTTTGAAATGCCATACAAGCGATCGCAATCATCAAGCCCCCTTGAGTTAGTACCAACCAGCCTCGTCTTCGTCCTAAAAACGGCGGAATAAACCGATCTAAAAATGGCGACCACAGGAACTTGAGGGTGTAGGGTAATCTGACTAGACTTAGCCACCCAATTAGCCCCAAATCAACTTGAGCTTCCGTAAGCCATACTTGAAGCGTTCGACTGGTGAGGAATAAAGGTAAGCCAGACGCAAAACCTAAAAATAAAAGAGATAGTAGCTTTCTACTTTTGAGAACTGCAAATAATTCCATATTTACCGAAAGATTAGCCTTAAGCTACAGCAATGTATGTGATTAGCAACTTTAGCTGCTTACAAATATTACGGTATAAAAATTTAGTTAGTTTAGGAATATTAATAATTATGGGATTTGCAGATTTATCGATTGAAGAAATTGCTGAAGACTACAACCTTTCTGTGGAGTTGGTTTGTGAAATATGCGATCGCTTGCAGATTAGCTACCAAGACCCAAAAACCAAATTGGGACTAGAAGATGCAAAAGCCATAATACTTGTGGCACAAAGTCAAATAAAATCGTAGTAGATTTATAATTTACAATTATTTCCTACTTGCATGAAAAATATCTATAAGTATCTAGTGTTGGCGATCGCCATAGTTACTCTGGCATGGCAACTATCTACAACTAGCGTTTTGGCAGCAGATGCTGGTGCCGAGTTACGCACACTACCGTTAAATGCCGAAAAGCAAGTTACCTTCTCCACCAAAGAACTGACCGCAGGAAAAAAATTATTTGCCAGTGCCTGTGCTAACTGTCATGTGGGTGGAGCTACCTTTACCAATCCTAACGTTGGACTCGACCCAGAAACTTTAGCTTTAGCCACTCCTCGCAGAGACACAGTGGAAGGACTTGTGGACTACATGAAAAACCCTACTACCTACGATGGTGTAGATGAAATTTATGAACTCCATCCTAGTTTGAGAAGTACAGATATATTTCCAACTATGCGTGGTTTAACCGACAAGGATCTAAAAGTAATTGCTGGCTATATGCTCTACCAACCTAAGGTAAAAGGTGTGGGATGGGGCGGTGGTAAGGTCTACTATTAAGATAATATAAAAATATAATTCTAATCCCCTAAATTCATGAAAACCCTAACTTCTTATTTCAAACAAATTAGCCTCTTAGTTCTAGGATTATTAATCGCCTTTAATGCCTTTACTGTCAATGTTTCTGCTGAAACCTATATCGTTAAGATGGGTTCTGATAAAGGCGGATTGGTATTTGAGCCTAAGAACATTACCGTCAAAGCTGGAGATACCATCCAATGGATTAATAATAAAGCTTATCCCCATAACATTGTTGTGCAAGGACAAGCTGAACTATCTCACAAAAAACTTTTAGTAAAACCAGCCGCAGTCGTAGAAAGCACTTTTACGGAACCAGGTGAATATAGCTACTACTGTAGTCCTCATCGTGGAGCGGGTATGGTTGGTAAGGTAACTGTTCAAGGTTAATTAAATAGTTATTTTGAGCGGAGTGAAGGGAAGTTCCATAGCCTCCCTTTTTTATTGAGAATTTATAATCCCTCGCCCGCTACCGCCTCTTTCAAAAATAATAGAGGCAAAATAATAGAGGGTAGTAATTCTAAAGCATCTTTTCTAAAAACTGTTTCGCCCGATCGCACTGGGGTTGAGAAAAGAAATTTTCAGGAGTAGCATCTTCGGCTAACTTACCACCATCCAAAAAGAAAATACGATCGCTTACTTCCCTAGCAAAGTTCATTTCATGGGTAACGATCGCCATGGTAATTCCTGTAGAAATTAAGGATTTCATTACATCTAGCACTTCTTTTACCATCTCTGGATCTAGAGCAGATGTCGGCTCATCAAATAAT
>JBBQHY010000113.1:0-7102 GCA_038324415.1 Pseudanabaenales cyanobacterium
CTCAAGTAAACAAAGGCAACACTTACGAACAATTAGGAAGAATATATTTACAGTTAGATCAATATCTGCGGGCTAAGGATTATTTCGAGCAAAGTCTAGATATTGCTATTGAAACCGATGATAAGTACTTACGAGTGCAGGCTTTTAATGGACTAAGCCAAGTAGCGATCGCAGAGGAACAATGGGAAAATGCGATTATGGTAATTAAAGAAGTTTTATCCCAACTAGAAGAACCTCTAGATCTGCAACAGGTTGCCTACCTTTATCTAAACTTAGCTGAAGCCAAGATCGGCATTGGCAAAATTGTAGAAGCCCAAGAATATGTGGAAAAATATGCAATTCCTAGGTTTAAAAAATTACAAAATCAGCATGGATTAGCTGCTGGTAAACACACCTTAGCTCGTGTACTTTCCTGTCGTCTAGGTAAAGGCATGGATGATATGACCGACGAGACAATTGAGGCGGTCGCTGATGAATTTCTAGAAGCATTAATTATGTTTGATAGCTATGGCACGCCCCAAGAAAAGGCGAAAACCCTCTACGATCTGGCAAAGTTATACAACCTATCCAAAAAATCTCGAAACAAGTATCAGTTTCAAGGCAAAGCTGTGCGTTCTTTGGAGCAAGCATTAACAACTTTGGAACAGTTTAAGGATGATTCCCCATCTTTAATTGCCAAGATTGAGACCTTTTTGAATGAACTAATGGGTGACTTCGGGTTTTTGTAATCTGACCACATACCACTGCCAAACACCTAGTTCATGGCAATCCAGATCGCAAACGGTATTAATTAGGCGTTTAACTTGCAAATCAAGGATAGGGATATTTTGAAGGTCTTGGGGGAGTTGAGTTTGAATTTTGAGTAATAGGTTTTTGAGAATATCCTCTAATTCAGGTAAAGTGACAAACTGCTCGGTTTGATCGGGAGCCAGAACTATAAAACAATCTTCTTGATACATTATGCTATTGGGCATAGGTTAATCACCTGAATATTTGATCCTCTAAATTATGCCATGATCAACATCCCTCAACAAATTGAAGCCATCCTATATCTAAAGGGGCAGCCCATGACTATAGAAGCGATCGCCAATATTGCTGAATGCGATCGTGAGGCGATCAAGGATGGATTAGTTGATCTGATTGCGGAATATGCCCACCGAGAAGGTGCCCTCGAAATTGTGGAAACCGATGGCGGGTTTGCTTTACGGCTCAAGTCTAACTTTTCAGATTTGGTGCAAAAACTAATTCCTACAGATTTAGGACGGGGAGCTTTAAGAACCCTTGCAGCGATCGCTCTCAATAATCCCATTAGCCAACCTGATTTAATCCAAATTCGGGGTTCTAGTGCCTATTTGCAAATTCAAGAATTAGTAGATCAGGGCTTTATTCAAAAACATCGAGATGGGCGATCGTATCACCTTGAGATTACAAATAAATTTCATCAGTATTTTGAAATTGATGACCTGTCCAAGTTGACATAACTTAGAGCGCAGAAAATCTTAAAGTCTTAGGCAGTTTCTGGCAAAAAATTTCCCAATCCGAAGTCCCTAAATCTCCAATTCTGGGGACTTTGATTTTCAAATCACCTAAATTGGGGGCTAGGTAGATTCTTTAACAGAAATCTTCTTACTCCCTTCATATTTCTACTTATTCTTTATTTGGAAAGGAAGTAGCTAACACAGAACTATGGTGATAGTTGCCAAATACAGGGATAGGATCAAGCCCAGTTATTTGCTGAAATTGTGATGCCGTTAGTGAAGTCTGGAAATTGGGGATGTTTTCCCAAGCTCTTAGTCGTTCATGGGACTGTTGAATGAATTCTATACCCTTAGATAAAGGTAGTTTGAGCCAACTAGCCACAATTGTTTCCACGATCGCCAACTCAATCTGAGGAGGAGCATAAGCAATCAATAATTCTTCTAAATAGTCGTCAAAATCCTCCATGTCTTCACCCTGAAGCTCATAACTATCAATTATGTAATGTACTCGTTGACGACTGACCTGCTCCCAGAGTTCCATAGCTTCATTTTGGTTATCACTTTCTAATCTAATGGTACCATCTTCGGTTTAAGATTATTTTTGCTTAATTACCAATAGAGTAATATCGTCAAATACCTGTTGCTCGCCAATAAATGCCCTAAGATTATCAATAACAGCATGGCGAATCTCCTCCGCACAGAGGTCAGAGTTTTTGGCAACCACGGCACATAGTCGATCCAGCCCATACTGCACTCTATCTATATTCTCAGCTTCAGTTACGCCATCGGTATAAAGTACAGCAATATCATTTTGATAGAGTTCTAATTCAGTCTTACTAATGAAATCTCTAATTTGAGGCTCCAAGCCAATGGGGAAACCTAAATCTATGGTGTCAATTCTCTCAACCTTGCCTGTAGCTCGCACAATGATTAGCTCCTCATGCTGTCCACTAATGGTAAATTTACCTGCTTCGTAGTCGATTAGGGATAGGGTTAGATTTTTGCCTGACTCCATCCGTTGGGCATTATCGTAAATGGTGCGATTGAGAGTAGTAAGAAATTTGACAGGATCAGTTTCATTATTAACAAGCAAAGTTCGTACCGCAGTCTGCACCATAATCATCAGCACACTACTTTCTAAACCGTGTCCTGTGACATCACCAATTCCGATTTTAATTTTGCCGCCGTCCTCCACTAAAATATCATAGTAGTCACCGCCGACTTCTGACGCTGGTTCCATATAGCCAGAAATATCAAGTTCTTTAATTTTGCTCAATTCGGTATCTTTTGGTAAAATCATCTGCTGTAATCGGCGTGAAATTGATAATTCTGAACTCATCCGCATATTTTCGGCTTTTAGCTGTTCATTTAATAGCAAAATTGAAAGATTTGCCTTTTGTAGAGATTGTTCGGCGGCTTTGCGATCGCTAATATCCCTAACTGAACCTTCGTAATAAAGAACATGACCCTGATCGTCCTGAACCGCCCTAGCATCCTCTGATATCCAGATTGTAGTTTTATCTTGGCGATAGACTTCGGATTCAAATTTGGTAACTTGATTATTTTTTGCCATCAAATTGATAAAGTCTTGACGGCGGTTTGGGTTAACATACAACTGATGAGCATTATCTGTAAAAGCTGCGATTATCTCTGCTGCCGATTCATAGCCATACATTTTCATCAAAGATGGATTGATACTGATATATGCTCCCGTTGGAGTGGTTTGAAATATGCCCTCGATCGCATTCTCAAAAATACTTCGATATTTAACTTCTGAAGTTCGAGCTGCAGCGATCGCCTCAACTAAAGCTATGGCAATGCGGTTAAAAGCATCAACCACCATGGCTAATTCATCTTTAGTATTTAATCTAATGGTTTCTAAGGTGCCAGCATTACCATTTGTCATGCGTTTAGCTGCTCGATCTAAAAGTCTTACAGTTTGCATTACCGATTGATAAAACCCCATAAATAAATAAGCTACCAACAACAAAATACTAACTACAAATAGAGATATTAATAACTGTTTTTGGACAAAACCATCAATCCGCTGATTTAGTAATACATCCAACTCATCCAAGGATTTTTCAGCAAATTCAAATACCTTTTCATTGGTATTTTGGACGAGAGTTAGGGTATTTACAGAAAATTGTGGAGCATCTGGGGATGTTTGTACTAAATCCGAGCTAATTTGCTTAAAATTTTGCAAAAGCTCTGCTAAATCAGATTTTAGTTTAGGTGATAAATTACCCGAGGAATTATTATTAAATGCAGTATTAAGATTTCTATCAAGAGTTTTACTTTGCAGTCTTAATAGTTCTGATAATTGATTTAATCTTGATAGATAACTAGAATTAATTTCAATATTAGTTTTCAATCCAATCAGCTTAATTTCAGTTAATATTTCTTGGAGGTCGGGAACTCTTAACAAGGTTGTATCCATTAAATAATAGCTATCTAAGTCAGGATCGAGAATTAGATTTGATGTGTCGCCCACCTTTGACTTAAGATCTTTGATTTCAGTTATTATCTGTTGATAAATAAAGGTATTTTGACTATTATCTATTTTGTTTAAAGTCTGAATTAATGATTTTAGTTTGTTAAAGTTTTCTGTGGTCTGTAGTTTAGTTCCTAATCTTTGATCAATTGATGTAAGTGCTTCTAGCGATCGCTCAATTTCAGAATGCTTAAAATCAGAGCTTAAGTCTTGAACAGCTACCTTACCTTTCAGGGTATACTTCCACAGTTTAGTTAAAGGTCGCAGATATTGATTTCCGCTCAGTTCCTGCTTGGCAAAATCTACACTAATATTAATTTCAGTTATTAATAAATACATCATCAACACCATTGGCAGCGAAAAAATCATACTAATTAGTAAAAATTTCTGCGGGTATTTAAGATTGTTCATGATGGCGATCCCTGGGTTCAATGGCTTCATAAATATATTGATTAATTGCTAAATCTTAAACTTTATAGTTTACTTTTGTCAGTAAAAAAAATTATCAATACTCCCTTCCCACCATAGAAATATACACAATTTAAATGGGGTTAAGGGGCTTTGCCCCTTAACCCCCAAAAGACTAATCTTTGACTGGGAAGGGAGTAAATATAAAAATAGGTCATCTTGATTCAGGATTATAGTTAGAAAACCTACTCCCCACTCTGCAAATTTAGAATATCCTAGATTATGGTCAAAAAAACTAAAGCCTAATGCAAATTGCCACTTGGAACGTTAATTCAATTCGGAGTCGGTTAGATCAGGCGATCGTTTGGCTGCAAAGCCGTCCAGATCTAGATGTATTGTGCCTACAAGAGACAAAGGTATCTGACTCTGACTTTCCCCTAGCGGCTTTTACAGAATTGGGCTATTTTGTTTATATCTACGGTCAAAAGTCATACAACGGGGTCGCTTTGATTGCTCGGCAGGAGTTGACGGATATTCGCACAGGTTTTAACTCACTTTTACCAGATGCTACTCCTGAATTTGACCTGCAAAAACGTCTAATTTCGGGAGTAATTGCCGATGTCAGAATTATTAACCTCTATGTACCGAATGGCTCGGCGATCGCTTCGGAAAAATATGAATATAAACTCAAGTGGTTAGGTTTATTAAAAGCCTATTTGGAAGCGACTCTTAAACAGGAAACTAATGTTTTAATTTGTGGGGATTTCAACATTGCCCTCGAAGATATAGATATTTATGATCCGAATCAACGTGAAATTAAGGTGATGGCATCAGATATAGAGCGATCGGCATTACAAGATATTTTAAGTTTGGGCTTTAAAGATGTATTTCGGAAGTTTCACTCTGAAGATGGACATTATAGCTGGTGGGATTATCGAGCTGGTGCCTTTCGGCGCAATCATGGCTGGAGAATTGATCATCATTATCTGACTGCGGATTTATATGAGCGATCGCAATTTTGTGAAATTGATATTAATCCCCGTAAAAATGCCCAGCCCAGTGACCATACGCCCGTAATTGTCCAGATCTAATTTGCAGTTATAATTTAAGGCTTAACTTATCTCAATCCTCAATGCTATTTTTTGCTGAATATAAATCTCACTTCATCATGTTGGGCTTAATTTTAGGTTTTGCGATCGCCCATAGTGGTTTAGCTGCCCTCAGGACAAAAGCTGAAGAAATAATTGGGGCAAGGGCATACAGAGTAATTTTTGCATTAGTAAGCTTAACCTTAGCAACGGTAATGCTAATTTACTTTTTTAATCATCGCTACGATGGCTTAATGCTTTGGAATGTGCAGGATGTAACAGGAATTAAAACCGTAGTGTCGGTACTTTCCGTAATTTCCTTTATCTTTCTCTACCCTGCGACCTTTAATCTCCTAGAAGTTGCAGCAATTCAAAAACCTCAAGTTCATCTATATGAAACGGGAATTATCCGCATTTCTCGTCATCCGCAAATGGTGGGACAGGTGATTTGGTGTATAGCACATACGCTGTGGATTGGCTCTAGCTTTATGGTTGTGACTTCAGTCGGGCTGATTCTCCATCATCTATTTGGTGTGTGGCACGGCGATCGCCGTCTAGAACATAGATATGGAGCAGGATTTTTAGAAATTAAAAATCGGACATCTGTAATGCCGTTTTTAGCAGTATGGCAAGGAAACCAAAAAATTCAATGGCAAGAGTTTTTACGTCCTGCCTATATTGGGGTAGCGATCGCTGTGGTGGCATTTAGGTTACTGCATCCTGTAGCAATTTCTGGAGCAGCTCAGATTAACTGGTGAGGTTTAATAATAAAAATTGAAAATCATAGAAGGTGAAAGCCCCTACTAAGACTTAATTTTGACTAATTTTCTAAGGCTTATTTTAAATCAGAAGTGAGTCAAATCGGAACTACAGCGAATTACGATCAAACGTGCCACAGATAGAAAAGTAAAAACCATAACGGGGCTAGGCCCTACGACTCTTTTTGT
Organism: Pseudanabaenales cyanobacterium; assembly: GCA_038324415.1. Classification (GTDB taxonomy): domain Bacteria; phylum Cyanobacteriota; class Cyanobacteriia; order Pseudanabaenales; family Pseudanabaenaceae; genus PCC-7502. The sequence goes on from JBBQHY010000113.1 coordinate 6,416, forward strand.
GGCGGATTTGAAATCAAAGTGCTGTAAGTGTCTAATTTTGACTGTTGCGATATTCCTGTAGTTCGGATCTGAGGTTTGCGACTTCAGCCCGCAGTTTATCAATTACTTCTTGCAAGTCGACATCCTGAGTCGGGGAAGTAGTTACAGTTTCTCCTTCAGCCCTATCTGCTTTTTCCAAGACAGTTTCACTAAAGGTTCTTAGTTTTTCCCTTTGTTCTGCATCAAATTTACCAAAAGCGCTAAGAGCATCAGTTAGGGTATCTTCTAGATGTTCGATCAAAGCCTCGGTAGTAGCTCTACCAATAAAGAAAGCACGAGTTAAAGGGTTGCTCATAATTCACTTAATGAAATGTTACTTAAATCTAATGATACACCGCTCATTGTAACAGCCTGATTATTTCCTCAGCAGGAACAGGTGGAGAGAAAAAATAGCCTTGGACTCGATCGCAGCCTAGTTTCCGTAAAATTTCCAGCTGACCAAAGGTTTCTACGCCTTCTGCCACAGTCTGCATCCCTAAATTTCGAGCTAAAACAATTATTGCCTTCACAATTTCTAGATTCTCTTTCTCTAAATTAATAATAAAAGAACGATCAATTTTAATCTCGTTGGGTAAATTCCCCGCCCCTTGGGGCGGCTTTGAATTAGTATTTGAGAATGAGCGAGTATGTCCATAAAAAACATAATGT
>JBBQHY010000114.1:0-7081 GCA_038324415.1 Pseudanabaenales cyanobacterium
TATATCCCACGGTTAAAACCGTTGGGTTTTACGGCTATTTCTATAAAGGCTATTTTATAGTGCCTAGGTTTATGGTGAATAGATTAATTGCTAATGACTCGATTAATCGCATTCCAAAGTTTCTCTAGTATCTTTTCCTGTAATGGGATTTTTGCCTTTAGCTGATTTGCAAAGGAGGCTGCGGGTAGTATTGCGTAAATCCACATCAGTAAAATCTGCCCCCTCAATTACTGTGCCAACAAATGAAGTGCCGTAGGTAAATGCCCCCTCGAGTAAAGCATTAGTTAGATTTGCGCCATTCATTCGAGCGGTATCCAAAGTGCTATAACGCATATCAGCTCCCGTAAAATCGGCGGTGGTTAAGTTTGCGCCAAATAAGCTGACCCCCATGAGATTGGCATTGCGAAATTTAGCATCGTGGAGATCGGTTTTATTAAATTGCGAACCAACTAAGGATTTTCCCGAAAAGTCTGCCCCTGTTAAAATTTGCTTGTCAAAGTCTTCGGCGTAACTAGGATTTACATTTACGGTTGCGATGATAAAGGCGATCGCCCAGATTCCCAACATTACCGAAATAGTTTTACTAAAAATTAATTTCAAGTTCATATTTTAAAAAATATCTGCTAACACCAGTTATTTTATCTGGGTTCCAGCCCCATTTAGATCTGAATATGTTCTCCGTTCATTTCGAGGAATGTGGAGATTAAGACTTTTAGGATAAAAATCCTTAAGCGTTAATCTAGGGTATGGTTTGCAGGTTTTGATATATAATTCTTTACAAATTTATTAATCTCTAACTCAATGCTTCAAAATCCGTTACGGAGTCTTGCCCTTGCCTCTACGCTTGTACTTGCCGCTCAACCAGTATTTGCCGATCAACGAGATTTCCAGGTTTACAACAGAACAAGAGTAGATATTAAGCGCCTCTATGTCTCACCCAGTGGAGCAAGGGGTTGGGAAGAAGATGTTTTGGGGCGAGATAAGTTGAGTTCAGGTGATTCCACAAAAATTTACTTTGAGGGTAATGCCTCTACTTGTCGCTATGACATTAGGGCTGAGTTTTATGATGGCGATGTTGTGGAAGATTACAAAATCAATCTTTGTAATACCAACTCCTATACTTTTTCTGAAGGTAGATAGCTGTTAAGGGTTTACTGGGCATGTACTTTGGCAATAAAAAACTCTTCAAGAGTCTGTCTTGTGAGATTCATACCTACAAGCGTGGCATTAATTTCAGCCAAAAATTTGAGAAACATTTGACCATCACCAACTAAGGTTCCATGCCAAGAATTATTTTGAAACTCTAGATGTTGAACCCATTTTTCTAGTTGCGTCAACGTACCTCCATGCCCAGATACTTGAAAGCTTTGATCGGTCCCTAGTAGCTCATTCAGGGTTCCAATCGCAATTAATTCTCCCCTATGTAAAATGCCAATGCGATCGCAAATTAGTTCTACGTCAGACAATATATGACTGTTAAAAAATACGGTCTTACCCTGCTGTTTTAGGGTCAAAATAATTTCTCGAATTTGATAACGACCAACTGGATCGAGTCCCGACATGGGTTCATCAAGAAAAACTAACTCTGGATCATTAATCAAAGCTTGAGCTAAGCCAACTCTTTGCACCATGCCTTTAGAATATTGACGAATTTGCTTTTTACGTGCTGTAGATTGTGCCAATCCGACTAAATCTAATAATTCGGCAATGCGATCATTTTTAAGCCGAGATTCCATGCCAAACATGCTGCCAATGAAGTCCAGCAATTCCCAACCCGTTAGATAGTCATAGTAGTAGGCATTTTCGGGTAAGTAGCCAATTTTTTGTCTAGAGAGGCGATCGCCTAGATCGTGTCCTAATAATTTAGCTGTGCCTGAGGTGGGTTGGACTATACCCAGTAATAATTTCAGGAGAGTAGTTTTTCCCGCCCCGTTAGCTCCCAGCAGTCCGAAGGTTTCGCCTTTCTGTACATTTAATGAACAGGATTTTAGGGAATTAACTTGCTGATTCATCCAAAAACCAGTGCGATAGGTTTTAGTCAGATCTGTAACGGCGATCGCTGGGGTATTTAAAACTTCGGTAATACTCATATTTGGAATGTTAACTTTCACTGTAACGGGTTCTACTGACGTTAAAAAAGCAGGTTTTACCCTCCTTCAATCACTATATCAGTTTGGTTAATTCTTTGAATAATTGCTCAATAGACCTAACACAGACACCAATTTCATGGGGATGCTTTTAGATTTAAGCTTTTGCCAATGTCGTTCTTAGGAAGGTTTCCAGCTACTTCTATAGTTATAAATTCTCATCTTTTACGCCGCTATAATACCCATAGACATCGCAGACTTGAAACTGAGCGATCGCCACATACTTTAAGTACCCCCAAAGATCACTAATCCCATCACAGCACAGAATATCCGCATCTAAAAATAGGGTTTCGGGGACTCAATTCAATCAGATGGATTTTCACATACTCCCTTCCCACCATAGAAATATACACAGTTTAAATGGGGTTAAGGGGCAAAGCCCCTTCGTGGGGGCGCAGCCCCAACACCCCCAAAAGACTAATCTTTGACTGGGAAGGGAGTATCTAGAAATAAAACCATTTTTATCACCTGTCTAGATCACGATCAAATGTCTACTTAGCTTCAAGCTTTTTACCTACTAAGCCATTAAAAAACTCCTTAGCCATAGTGAAAGCGTTCTTGACCTTATCGCCAACATTTGGTTCTGGCTTAACTGCAACTGTAACTTCTTCATCAGAAAATTCTTTGAGACAGTAACCATATTCCAAATTATCTTTAAACTTACTTAACTTCGGATATAAACGGATTACGCCTTGCAATAACTCTGCTTCCTGTTGATAAATTGCTCGACTAATTTGATTACTGCGCTCCACAGTCATCGAACCTGCAGGCACCCATTCCTTTTCTTTGATGCGGACAAAAATATTGAACTCAGGTAAGCCCTTGCCTTTCATCTCATCATATTTACTAGCAGCAACCTGATGCTTATTTGAGGATTTTTTCTTTTTTGGGGTTTGACCTGGAATCTGACCAAATCCTGTTGCTTTTGGTGATGACATTGATTTACCTTGGGAATACTAAAAAATTTATATATTTTTTAACACTAACTTAAAACCCATAGACTTTGTAAGTAATAATTACTGAGCATATTGGAAATCTAAAATAAATGGCTAAAACTGCTTTTGTCACAGGGGGATCTGGTTTTGTCGGTGCCAATTTAATTCGGAGCTTACTGGCACAAAATTATCAAGTTAAAGCATTGGTGAGAAGCCAAAGTTCACAAAATAACCTTCAAAATTTAGATGTAGAAATTATTAAAAGCGATCTCAACGATCCAGAACTCTGGAAGCAAATGCAAAACTGTGATGTCCTATTTCATGTCGCCGCCCACTATTCCTTATGGCAAAAGGATAAAGATCTGCTATATCAAAATAATGTTTTAGGTACTCGGAATATTCTTGCCGCCGCCCGTAAAGCAGAAGTTCCTCGCACTGTCTATACAAGTTCTGTTGCAGCGATCGGGGTTCAAAGTAATGGTGAACCTGCGGATGAAAATTACCAAAGTCCCATAGAAAAATTAGTAGGGGATTACAAAAAATCTAAATACTTGGCTGAACAAGAAGCACACAAAGCATTTCAAGCAGGTCAGGATATTGTCATTGTCAACCCTAGTACACCGATTGGCGCATGGGATATTAAACCCACCCCCACAGGTGATATTGTTTTACGCTTTCTGCGTCGGCAAATGCCTGCCTATTTAAATACTGGGCTAAATTTAATTGACGTTAAAGATGTGGCTTTGGGACATATTTTGGCTTATGAGAAGGGAATTTCAGGCGATCGCTATATTCTCGGAAATCAAAACCTTACCCTTAAATCCATCCTTCAGCAACTGGCAAATATTACAGGACTTCCCGCCCCTAAAACCCAAGTTCCCTACTGGCTGCCCTATACCGTGGCATGGATTGATGAAAAAATTCTCCCTATATTTGGCAGATCGCCGACCATTCCCATTGATGGAGTTAAAATGTCCAAGCAAGTCATGTACTATAATTCTGCTAAAGCTATTAGAGAGTTAGGTCTGCCCCAAACAGCGATCGCATCTGCTTTGACAGATGCTGTAGACTGGTTTAAATATAATGGCTATGTCAACTAAATATCGATCAATCAACAAAAATTAAAGAAAGTGTGAGCAGTTATGGGAATTGAACTAAAACAAGCTTTTGAAATCGGCAAGTACCTAATCACCCAAAAGCTAAAGGGTAATAAAAAATACCCCTTAGTCCTAATGCTAGAGCCTTTATTTCGCTGCAATCTTGCTTGTAGCGGTTGTGGCAAAATTCAACATCCCGTAGAAATCCTAAAGCAAAATCTGACCCCAGAGCAATGCTTCAAAGCCGCAGAAGAATGTGGTGCACCTGTGGTCTCAATCCCTGGTGGCGAACCTCTGCTACATCCACAAATTGACGAGATTGTCAAAGGGTTAATCAAACGCCGCAAGTTTATCTATCTCTGCACCAATGGCATTTTGCTGGAAAAAAGCCTAGATAAGTTTACGCCCTCACCTTACCTTACCTTCATGATTCACCTCGACGGTATGAGGGAATGGCATGATAAATGTGTCGATCGCAAAGGGGTATTTGACACAGCCATTAAAGCCATCAAAGCAGCAAAGGCCAAAGGCTTCAGAGTTAATACCAACAGCACAATCTTCCAAGGTGCGAATCCCCAAGAGATGCAAGAATTTTTTGATTATCTGACTGAAATCGGTGTAGATGGAATGCAAATCTCCCCAGGCTACAGCTACGAATGGGCACCAGATCAAGATCACTTCCTGCAACGAGAACAAACCCGTGCCCTCTTCCGTGAAATTTTAGCTCCGTTCAAAGCAGGTAAGAAAAAATGGAATTTTTACCATAATCCTTTATTCCTTGACTTCCTGACAGGTGAAAAAGACTATGAATGTACTCCTTGGGGAAGTCCTAGTTACAGCGTTTTGGGCTGGCAGAAACCCTGCTACCTCTTAAATGAAGGCTATTACACGACATTCAAAGAACTCTTAGAAGATACCGACTGGAGTAAATATGGACGGGCAAGTGGTAACGAGAAATGTGCAGATTGTATGGTGCATTGTGGTTATGAACCAACTGCAGCGATCGATGCCCTAGAACCTGCCAATATGGGAAGAGCATTTAGCAGTCTGTTCTAATCAAGTCAATCATTTAAATTAGTAAAGGCAAGTGTATGAAAGCTCCTCTTCACCTGCCTACTTTTAATATTTGAGTTAAAACTTAAAATTTAGCGTTGCATATTTAGAAGTTCTTGGGGAGAAGCTAGTAAATCAACAGCAAGGTACTTAATTTCACCTTGAGGATTTAAGGCAAAACGCCAAGCAATATTCATGCCCACGTTGACACCGAACCAAGGAGTTTGAACTTTTCCTGTAATCTTAACTTGCTTAGAACCATCGGGTAAAGTTTCACAGATACCTTGTTGGGGAAGCATCTTTAAACCTTGACACTCTTCATTCATATAGGCAATGATCGCTTCACGTCCAATAATTGGCTTTTGGAAAGGTGGTTGAAGCGCAGGGGATTCGGTTGTAAATAAAGAAATAGCAGACTTAAAGTCAAAGGCATTCATATTTTCAATGTAGCTGAGAACTGCATATTCAGAAATGCCAGCGATTTCAGACTTAGTTCTGAGGGAGAAAGCAATTGGTTTGGCAGATGGTTCTTCAGGTTTTTTATAGTCAGTTTGAGCAGGATCGAAGCCCATGTTCAGTACTGTGTTTCGCAACACGGTGATCTGTTGTCCAGCATCAAGGCTTTTAATAGTCTCAAGGACTGTACTTGCATCACCAGTAATTTCATAACCAGCAGGAATACGCGCAACCAGACCGCTTTGCATCATTTCCCCCAACTCATACCAAAAACCTAGTTTGGTGTTAACGCTAAAAGAACCATAGGAACGGCTAATCGGACTATCGGCACGGGCTGCTAGGTCACGCATGACTTGAGTTTGGGCAGCAGGAGACATTTGCTTAATTTGATCTAAAATACCTTGGGCTAAGATTAATCGAGCGGCTCCGGGGGCGGCGGGAGTAATGGAGCGTCCCATTTCTGTATAGGCATACCAGAGCAACGCTAATTGATCTTCAATATTTAGCTTGTCAAAGGCTTCAATAGTTGTCGGAACAGCGCTAGCAATCATGGTGCTAGGAAACATATTTTGGACGGACTCTAAACTGGAAACCATAATAGATACCTCTTAATTGTTAATAAACTTTTACATAATATTACAAATCTTTGCATTTGCTAATATATAAAATTTCTTCTAAGCGATCGCCTAGATTCTAAAATCTTCCCTTAAAAGGTTCACATTAAACTATAAAGTTTGTAATTATTTCTTTGCTTGCTTAGTGGTCTGTATACTTGCCACCTCTGCCTGTTGATAATATCGAAATACCTGCAATAATTCATCCATTGAAACAACAGACTGAGAATACGAGCCTTCAAGATCTCCCTGCCAACGAGGAAAACTTGCCCAAACTGGAGCCAACTTGCCGATCGCCCGTGCTATTTTTCCAGATTCAATATCCTTTATTGCCCCAGCTCGATAAATTAGTTCCATTGCTCCTCGATCTTGGGAAGCTGGGCTAAAATCAGATGCCCCAGTCGCATTAGCCACATCATCCCAAGTGGTCTCTAAAAATTGGTATGCCCCTGCTGCGGTTGAACAGACCGATTTACCTCTAATATTCCCACATCTAGCTACCCGAGGATGATCGTTAAAATTGTAAAACCTTGTACCCGTGTATTGAATTTGATAACCATCTGAACTATCAGTACCCTCAGCGTAGCGGATCACTTTGAGAAATGATTTTATGTTTACTGAAGCATCAGCCAAATTAGAAGGGGGGAAATTTTTGACAGTAGCTACTCTTTGCACTGGCTTAGGTTTAGGAACTAATTGAGGATTTCTAGTACAAAGATGTCCCAAATCTATCCGTTTGCCAGATGAAGTCACCATGAAACAGGTATCTGCGGGATTAA
>JBBQHY010000115.1:0-7077 GCA_038324415.1 Pseudanabaenales cyanobacterium
TACGGCGAATAGTTCCTTTCTTCGTATGAGTACCAATGATGAAAGACCGATAGATGAACTCTTGATCAAGCCTACCCTAGAAACTGATTTGGGCAAAAATCGTCACATTGCCTTCGCGGGTTTTAGTAATGCCAGCGATACCGACTATGCAGAGTCTGAAAAGCGATCGCAGTCCCAGTTGACGTTTGATAATGTTAAGAAAAATCTTGGCAAAACCTATTTTCCCATTGTCAATGGCGAGACATTACAAACTGATAATTTTGCTGATTCTCTCAATCCTTCTAATTCCGCTCAAGTCGTGGGGAAGATTGGCTTGGCAAGTATCGAACAGGCAGAACTAGCGATGACTGCTGCCAAAGCGGCATTTCCTGAGTGGAAGCAACTAACCCCAACTGAACGGGGAAATATTCTACGAAAGGCTGCGGATATTATAGAATCACGCCGCGCCGAACTCAATGCTTGGATTGTATTAGAGGTCGGGAAGCCCTTAAGAGAGGCTGATGGCGAAGTTTCGGAAGCAATTGATTTCTGTCGCTACTACGCCAAAGAGATAGAACGAATATCTCAACCCGTTAAACGCAATATCCCTGGGGAAGATAATACTTATATATATCAACCTCGTGGTGTGGTTTTAGTGATTTCTCCTTGGAATTTCCCCCTAGCGATCGCACTTGGTATGAGTGTTGGGGCACTAGCCGCAGGGAATACTGTAATTCTGAAACCAGCCGAACAAGCGTCAGTAATTGGTGCCAAGATTATGGAAATCTTACAAGCCGCAGGCATACCCAAGGGAGTATTCAATTATCTCTCTGGCAAGGGTTCCCAAGTTGGTTCCTATTTAGTCAAGCATCCCGATGTGCAGGTTATCGCTTTTACAGGTTCGCAGCAGGTGGGATGTCAGATTTATACCGATGCCTCCATTCTGCAACCGAAGCAAAAACATATGAAGCGAGTGATCGCGGAAATGGGCGGCAAGAATACAATGATTATTGATGAAAGTGCGGACTTAGATCAAGCTGTCGTTGCCGTGATGAATTCTACTTTTGGCTATGCAGGACAGAAATGTTCAGCTTGCTCAAGGGTTGTGGTGCTGTCTCCTGTGTATGAGAATTTTCTGGAGAGATTAGTCGAAGCTACGCGATCGCTAACTGTGGGCGAAGCTGATCTACCTGCAACAAAATTAGGGGCAGTGATAGACGGAAAGGCTCAAGAGAAGATTCTGAGCTATATTGAAACCGCCCGAAAAGAGAATAAAATTGCCTTGGAAATGGCAGTTCCTAGCCACGGCTTTTATATTTCTCCGACTATTGTTACCGAGGTCAAACCCGATGATACGATCTCCCAAGAAGAAATCTTTGGTCCTGTTTTAGCGGTTCTGAAGGCAGATAGTTTTGATGAGGCTCTAGCGATCGCTAATAATTCTAACTATGCTCTGACTGGTGGAGTCTTCTCTCGTACTCCTTCCCATATTGAGAAAGCCTATGCTGAATTTGAAGTGGGAAATCTTTATATCAATCGGGGAATTACAGGGGCATTAGTTGATCGCCATCCCTTTGGTGGATTTAAGCTCAGTGGTGTTGGTTCTAAAGCAGGAGGGCAGGATTATCTCTTACAATTCCTCGAACCTCGTTCCATTACCGAAAATACCCAACGTCAAGGCTTTGCGCCCTTGGATATGCTAGAAAGTTAAAGAGATTTCCTTTAAAGAATCTACCCAACCCCCTGCCCCAATTCTGGCTCTGAGAATCAAAGTCCCCAGAATTGGGGATTTAGGGGCTTCGGAATGGGTAATTTTTCATCAGAAGCCGACTTAATCATAAATATGTTTAGTTCTTTTACTCTAAATACTTAGGTTAAATTGAACTCTATCTGTATGGTTTATTAATGGAATCTAGCAGAGCGCAAATCCTGAAATTACAGTAATTTTCTATGGTCTTTCGTGTAGGAACCAGCGATCAAGTTTGAGCAAAGCTCTTGCATGATCTCGGATCGATACTCCAGACAGTAACGTTGTACATTCTGCTAAAGCTACTTGTTCCCATGCCAAGTCAAAGGCAACTTCAGAATTAGCAGGTGGTCGTTCTACGAAAAATTGTAACATCGTGCCATAGTGACAGACTAATTCTGCTCCATAGTCCCGATGCCATTTTTCAATCAGAGGAATCGCATTTTTACTACCTCCATACCAAGATAAATAGGCAAGGGCATTCCAACTATCAGGATTAGGTAATAAAACTAATGCTATATCTTGATCAATATGTTCATACCAATCTTGGTAGCTTAAATATATTTTGGGTTCTAGGCTTTGTGACTGTTCCCAGTTAAATAAATAACGCTCAATATCCAAGATCGTAGGAACTTCTGTGGATTCTTTAATTTCAGATATTAAAGGTGCAATCCCAAAATCAGCTTTAGTTTTCTCTAATTCGGCAATCAGTTCTTCTTCAGAATGATAGTTAAATCTATTTACCCGCGAAGTCAAAAAAAGCTCTAAATCATCTGAACTATAAATATCTGCTTCAGAAATAATTTTCTCTGGCGATCGCTTTTCTTGATATTCTTCATCAAAATAAAATCGGCTGAATAGATCGGCAGCAATTATGGATTTATCCCAAGCAAGAGATGGGTTATACCCCCAGCAGGTAGTAATTACTGGGTATCGTTGGGTTCGATCCAGATGATTTCTGAGTAGTTGCCATGCTTGCAGTTTATTTTCTGAGGTAACAGCGATCGCTATAGCAGTATCAGTAGATCGGGGAATGGCAAGCTCGATTATATTTGCAGCTTCGAGAAAAGTACCTTTTAGCAGTTCCTGTATCGCTTTGAGCATATTTACTTTCAAAAATTTTAATCTCTTGGGTAAATTCCCCGCCCCAAGGGGCGGCTTTGAATTAGTATTTCATTTTCTATGTGTGATTAACAATTAATTGCTAATAATTGCTAAATCCCCAAAATTAAGAGCGAAGACTTGAAGGGCTTTGCCCCTCAAACTCCCCATTGGGGGACGGAATGCCTCCCCCAAACCCCCTGCATAAGTATAAGTTTGAGATAAATTTAAATTCTTAACCCGAACTCACCTTATTTATAAAGCCAATACGATAAGGCTATGCTTTTCTGATTTCGATACCCCGCTGCTTGCGGTGGGTTTTTTCGTTTAAGTTTAGTATCAAAATAGTCAGCGATCAAAAAAATTTGCACAGAATAAATGAAATCTGTTAAAGTTATAGTCCTAGAATTAGGAGAGGTGGCAGAGTGGTCGAATGCGGCAGATTGCTAATCTGTTGTACGGCAGGTAACTCCGTACCGAGGGTTCAAATCCCTCCCTCTCCGTTCTCAACCAAGACTATTGGTGTCCAAAATATTGCTGAATGTCATGACTACTATCCAAACAGAAATTGATATTACCAAGCTTACCCCAGCCGATGTGGCTGATTTGGCAGCAAGGTTAGAAGAAGATGACTATGACAATGCTTTTGAAGGTTTGAGAGACTGGCATTTACTGCGATCGCTTCTATTTCACAGAGTAGACCTAATTGAACCTTATTACCACCTCCTAGATATTGAAACCTTTGACGAGTGCTAGTTTAGGCTCTTTTGTTGCTGATAAGCTAAATAAACCGCTTCTAGGAACAGATCAGACCCAACTTGTAAGGGCATTTGTTCTAAGTTAATTAAATCCTTCAACTGCTTACCCAGCTTACGGCTCAGTTCCAATTTAGCAATGGGTTCCATCTCACGACGGCGTTTTAGATATTCTCTAATCACGGCAAAATCATCAGGTAAAAGGGCGGCAATATTTGATTCTTCTAGTAACTGGCTTGCTACAGCTTGAGCTTGATCGGAAATCACGAACTTATCTTTGGTAATGTTCCGCTCTTCTTGAACCACAATCGTTCCCGCCAGCAGATCGCCTAGGCGTTTCTCTTTGCCATTAAAAAAAATTAATAATACACCAATGAATAAAGTGTCATCAATCGGTCGCAATAAAGCCCGTAGGGTTGCCTGTTGAATGCCAATGGGTTTACCGCTATCTTGAATTACTCGAATTTTGACATAGCGTTTACCTGGGGTTTGTCCTTGCCATAGGGTTTCAAAAAACACAAAGTAGCCGACATAAATAAAAAATATAATTAACAGGGTAATGGCAAAAATCCAAGGGGAAATTTCTGAAATAATATCTTCAGGAATTTGGGTAGATAATATCCCCCATGTAAACAGAACAGCAATTAAAATAGCCCCCCAAATCAAATAGTCGATCATTAGGGCATAAGCTCGATTACCAATACCAGCGAGGGTAAATTCTAGTTCAACGCTTTCAGGAGTTGAGAGGGTGACTCGATTAAAAAAGCGCATAAAAATACTTAACCCCGATCTGCTGAATCTGCTACTTGGTCTCGAAGTTGTAAGTCTAAACCTTCGCGGCGGTTGCGTAAATCGAAGTAAATCACCGCTTTGACTGCTTGCCAAAAAGGCATAACTATGGCTCCTCCACCTAGGCTAAATATGAGCGAGATAGCATAGACAACCCAATAGATAGAAGAACCTGGATCAAGGGCAATTAGGGCAAATTGCGGCACAACACTCGTTACACTCTGGATGGGAAGCGTCACTAAAAATGCCACAAGAACAATTCCTTGAATTCTCCCCACCGAAGATTTAGTAAGTTGCCAGCTTCTATTCATACTTCTATTGGTATCGAAACCTGTTTCCACTGCTAGAGGTAGTTCAGCTACGAACCAGCGTGAAATTAGCCCGACAGCTATGATTATCATTGCAATAAAAATACCAAAAAACAGTAGTCCAATTACTATGCCCAAGACTATGCCAGCATTGGGAAAGATCGTAAAGGCTGCGAAGAAAATTGCTAAAACTAAGATATTAAAACCTAAATAAACCAGAAATAACCTAATCCCGATCGCGATCGCCAATAGTAGAAAAGTCCAAAACTTTTTATTAACTTGAGTACGAGCTTCAGTATTAGATTCGGGCTGACCAGTTAATTCACCAAAGCAAAGACGCGAGATTAAGGCTACTTCTGTGCAATATTTTGCCCAACCATAAATTGGAACTAAGAGCCACAAATGGGCAAATATGGATAGACGAAAATATCTGCCAAAATTGGAACTGTATAGGCGGATCGAGGCATTAACTACATTCCCAATTGTTAAAAGCCCAAGGGGTTTACTTGTCATTTGTTTGCAGCAGTGGTAGTTAGGATTAATATTAGATTATTAGGAGCCTGGTAGCTAGTAAAACTTGATTTAAAACGAATGAACATACAAAGGTGGATTGCCAGACGAGAGCCTAACTGGAAGCTACTAGATCAATTATTAAAACAGATCGAAAAGCAAGGCTTAAAATCTCTAAAGGCAGATGAGATTGGCAGTTTAGCTAGTTTATATCGTTCAGTTTCAGCGGACTTGGCAAGGGCGAGAACTCATAGTGTTGGAAATACTCTGATCCAAGATTTACAGAACTTGACAGCACGAGGCTATAACCAAATTTACCAAGGCGATCGCCAAAAAGATAAAAAGGCAATTATTGACTTCTATCTGTGGGGACTGCCACAGGTAATTCAGGAAACGTGGGCATACATTGGCTTGGCATTTAGCATATTTATGCTGGGAGCATTTATTGCATGGTGGTTTTCATGGCAAGACCCAAGTTTTATGGCTTTGATTGTGCCAGAATCTTTGATTTCAATGGTGCGGGATGAGGGTAAGCTCTGGATGGGGAGGATTTTGGGTAATCAACCAATGGCATCTAGTGGAATCATGATTAACAATTTGTCAGTTTCCTTCTATGCGATCGCTGGTGGTGCTACCTTTGGGGCTTTCACTTTTTACTCAATGTTTTTTAATGGTTTGCTAATTGGGGCGATCGCAGTTTTAGTAGGGCAAAATGCCTTAGCGTTTCCGTTTTGGGCGTTTGTATTTCCCCACGGTTCTTTGGAGTTACCAGCAATATTTATGGCAGGCGGGGCAGGTTTATTAATTGCCAGGGCTTTATTGTTACCAGGTAAATATCGACGCATGGATGCCCTGAGAATTTATGGGGCAAAAGCAGCGCAGTTAGTTTATGGCATTATTCCGATGTTATTAATTGCGGGGGCGATCGAGGGTTTTATTTCCCCTAATCCTGCTATTCCAGATATCTTTAAGTACATAATTGGTACTCTGATTTTTGTGCTACTGATCCTTTACTGTCAAAGACGACAACCAAATTTACCTAACAATTCTAAAATTGGATAAATGTAATACCCCCTTTCCACCGAAGAAATAGACCTTTCTGAAACGGGGTCAAGGGGCAGAGCCCCTTCGTGGGGGCTTCGCCCCCACATACCCAAATAGCTAATTTTGACTGAGAAAAGAGTAACAATTATTGCTATTTACTGTTATTTTAGCTAGAATAAAAATATTAAAGTTGTACTTAAATTCCAAACAAGGCTAAATTTATGAACGTGTCTTTAACGCCTGAGCTTGAACAATTTATACAAGGGAAAGTTGATACTGGCTTGTACTATTCAGCTAGTGAGGTTGTGCGTGAAGGCTTAAGGTTGTTGCTAGAGCGAGATCAACAATTGGGTCTACCAAAATTACGTCAAGATATTCAAGCAGGAATTGATAGTGGCGATGCTACACCTCTTGACATGCAAGAAGTAAAGTTTAAGGCTCGGTAACGGAAACAACAGGGGCAATAATGGCGGTTATTTTTAAGCGACCCCTTGCTGAGTTGGATTTGCTTGATATTTGGGACTACATTGCTAACGATAGTCTAGATAGGGCAGATAGTTTTTTGGATCTCATAGAAAGTAAGTTAACGATGCTTGCCCAGAATCCAAATCTAGGTAGGAACCGTTCAGAATTATTACCAGAGTTAAAAAGCTTTCCAATTAGTAATTATGTTGTTTTCTATCGGTAAATTGATGGTGGTATTGACTTAGTTCGATTGATTCATGGGTCAATGGATATCGTAACCATATTTGCGATCGCATAATCAGAGCAATGGTTTTAGTTTGATTTTTGTGTACGAATTTATGAAAAACTTGGTGCGATCGCAGATTAGGATAAAATTTAG
>JBBQHY010000116.1:0-7029 GCA_038324415.1 Pseudanabaenales cyanobacterium
ACAATACCTTTGAGGGCAATGAGGAAAAGGATATTAATAATGCTACTGGCGCAAATTTGATTGCTGTGGGGAATAAAGTTGATGCTAAAAAAATTGCAGGCTTAGTGGAATTAATCGCTGTCGCTCAACTACCTGCCGAGGGCTTAACTGATATTAAAGGACACTGGGCAGAGGAATACATTTTGGCATTGGCAAAGCAAGGGATAGTTGGCGGATTTAAAGATGGAAGCTTCAAGCCCAATGATCCAGTTACGAGGGCTCAGTTTGCGGCAATTTTAAGTAAGGCATTTGCTTCTAAACCCACTGTTAAAGCTAGTTCGGCTTTTGTTGATGTCCCTGAGAATTTCTGGGCATTTAAGGCGATCAATGCCGTACAAACTAGGGGATTTATGTCGGGATTTAAGAATGATGTGTTTTTACCATCGGAAAATATTCCCCGTGTCCAAGTTTTAGTGGCTTTAGTCAATGGCTGGGAATTCAAGGGCGGAACTTCAGATAAGTTGAGTAAAATTTTTGAGGATGCTGACCAAATTCCTGACTATGCTCTCAGTGCGATCGCTGCAGCAACAGTTAACAAACTTGTCTTAAATTACCCTAATAATAAAGTCCTAGAACCAAAGCGCAATGCCACTAGAGCCGAAGTCGCAGCATTTATTTACCAAACCCTAGTCAACAAGGGGCAAGCTACTGCAATTCGCTCTAATTATATTGTGACGCAGTAATTGGTTGAGGTTAGCAATTTTAATCAAGTTGGGGGCAAAGTCCCCTTTTTGCATTTTTAGGTCTCAGTTAGTTGGTCTTTACTATTGAAAATCTGGCAACCTAGCCTGAAACTACCGATGAAAGCGACATCAGCTTATGAATTTTAATCACTACTTATAATTTTTGTTGGATAGGGCGATCGCATTTAATTTTCATAATGTCCGCCAATTGCAATAACGTATATATTCTCATTATCAAAGCTGTAAACTAGCCGATCTTTATCAGATAATCGGCGGGAATAGTATCCTGATAATTCATACTTGAGAGCTTCAGGCTTTCCTATTCCTTGAGTGGGATCTACTTTCTGCATCTCTTTGAGAATATTGAATAACTTTTTATGACCAGGTTTATTAGTTTCTCTTAAATACTCGTATGTTTGCAATGTATCTTCATGAAATACGACTGAGCGCATGGTGCTTATGGGTTTCTATCAATAATTGAATTTGAGGAATTAAGTCAGGATTGCTTAGAATATAGTCGAAATCAATGGAGTATTTTAGTTGAGTAGATGATTTCTGCTGTTTCTGATTAAACTTCTCAATCTGCTCCATTAGAATTGGATTGTTTAAGATATATTCAGTTTCTTGATGATTGTACATAAGTATTATTAGGTTACTCAATAGTATTTATTGTATAGCCTGTGTAAAAAAAGCCTATAAATTAATAGGTCTGGGCGATCGCTCTTTTAAGTTCTAGATTAAAATTGATATTTAGAGGATGAGTAAAAGGTAGAAAAATTATGCAATCCCTAGAGACTAAACCCCTGTTAATTGATACAAGTCGGATCACCCTTCACATTAACCATATAGAGTTTGAGCAACTGTGCCGAGATAATCCAGATTTGAGATTGGAGCTAACAGCTAATGGAGAATTAGTAATTATGGCACCCGCAGGATATGAGAGTTCTAAAAGAAATGCCAACCTAACTGTAGAGGTTGGTATCTGGAATAGAAAAACTAAACTAGGTGAAGTACTTGATTCTTCTGGTGGGTTCACACTTCCCTCTGGAGCAGTCAGATCGCCTGATGTAACTTGGATTGAGAAGTCCAAACTTGCAAATATTTCTTCTGGTGTGGCTTTTCCAAGCATTGTCCCTGATTTTGTGATTGAGCTTAAATCTCAGTCTGATAGCTTAAAAACCCTTCAAGAAAAAATGCTGGAATATCGCGCTAACGGTGTGAAGCTAGGGTGGTTAATCAATCCTCAAAAGCAGGAGGTAGAAATTTATAGACTGGGACAAGAGGTGGAAGTCTTGCGATCGCCAACGAGCTTGAGTGGTGAGGATATATTGCCAGAGTTCCTATTAGATTTAAGTATAATTTTCTAAATCAAATCCAGACCCCAAGCAGTGTCAAATTTGGCTCAGAGAATCCTCCTTCGATCTGGGATTTAGATAAGATTTGGGCGATGTCAATATTTTGGGAGCAACGAACTAATGTATCTTTAACTGGTTTCAATGTCATGCGAATTTGCACGGCTCTGATGGCATCGGGGGCAGTGTCTTCAACCAGACTATGGCTATAGAGGAGGTTTAACATTGATAAATCTTGGGTTTTAGCGATCGCTTCTATTTCTTGAGATACCTGTTCTACGAATTTTTTATTTACATATTTGGTTAATACGGGTTCAAGTAGGAATAAAACCTCTTCGTCTTTTGAGATTTTTTCAATGAGCGATCGCCAGCTCAAAGACTCTAAAGCTGCAAGTATTTCCGATCCAGAACTGGGCATATCGGCTCGCAGATCAGCCACGGACACGGGACGGCGTTTAATTGCTAGCCAGTAAATCACATCTTTTTCTAAATCTGAAAGTCGCTCAAACTGCTCATAGAGAAGAGTTTGTAACACATCTCCCAAAACTAAGGCTGTTTGCTTGAGAAAGGCAGAAACGTTGCGATCGAATAACTCACTGATCGTAGTCCCCACAATTTTTAAGGCTGACGGGTTTCCACGATATTGCTGAATTAATTGCTCCATTCCACCCTCGGTGCCTGAGAAGCCTTTGGTTTTTAGTAACTCGATCGCCCCATATTTTTTTAGCCCCCGCAGTTTGAATGACCGCACAGGCAGAGTTTCACCTTGGAGTAGGGAGATTTGCTTGGGTTGCTCTCGACTAATCACCATGACACAGCTTTGATGCCTTTCGGTGCCAACCCGTTCTAAAAAGTTGCCATAGCCTTCATAACCTTGGCGATAACTACCAACTAGTTCGCCATCTTGGAGCGTAGTTTCAAAGTCATCAATAATGATTAGACAGCGATGGGTTTTCAGGATTTCTAAAAACCGAGATAAATCATCAGTTTTAATTGTAGAGTCTGGATTTGCAGAACTTGGTAAAAAGCGGCATAAATCTCCTAGCAGTTGGTTGAGAGGCGGGATATATTTGAGCGATCGCCAAATTAAATAATCAAAATCTGTTTGCAATTGTTCTGCTAGTTTTACAGCTATGGCAGTTTTACCAATGCCACCCATCCCCCATAGACAAATTTGTCGACAGCGATCGCCCGCAATAAAACGTTTCAAATCTTGGATTTCGACTTCCCGCCCTAATAATGAGAAAATTTCTGGAGCTTCTCCCCAATCTTGGTTATGAGGTTGGGCTTCTTGGCGCGGGGATTCTAATTTTTTATAGCCTTTTTCCGCTAACCAATCCCCTACTAATTCCCATTTCAATGTATTAGGAGGATGCCCAGTTAGTTGTTCGATATAACGATATAAGCCTTTATTGAGTTCAACCCTCAGCGCTCCTGATGTCCAATTAAACTTGAAAGATAATTGTCCTGGGCGATAGCGACAAAGTAATCCTCGCAAACAAGCTTTTTCAATTGGCTTAAGCGGTTTATAATTAATATTCTCTATGTCTGCATAGAGCTTATCCAAATCCCATACTGGTTCTGCTTCAGTGAATAGGCTGCTAAAATTATCGGCATTAGTCATTGGTTTTTACCGTCTTTTAATCAGGCTCTTAATCTGCATCCTAGCAAAGAACATACACAAAAATAACTGCCAACACACCTAACATTCCGTTAGGTTAACCCTTAAACTCTTAAAATTACTTTTGGAACTAATTATGGTTGATTGGATTACTAATACCATCTATTCTCTCAATTATTTGGGCATAGGGTTTTTGATGTTTTTAGAAAACCTATTTCCGCCGATTCCTTCCGAGCTAATCATGCCATTAGCGGGTTTTGTCGTGGCTCAAGGCAAGATGGAGTTTAGTCTTGTAATGATTGCAGGAGTGGTAGGAACTATTCTAGGGGCTTTACCTTGGTACTATGCTGGGAAATTATTGGGAGAAGAAAGATTAAAAAGCTTATGCGATCGCTATGGCAAATGGCTAGGAATTTCTGGAGAGGATATTAGTAAGTCTAAAAACTGGTTTGATCGCCATGGAAATAAAGCAGTACTACTTTGTCGTCTGGTTCCTGGTGTCAGAACTTTGATCTCAATTCCTGCTGGCATTGGCAATATGCCGATCCTCCCTTTTTTGGTCTATTCCACCATCGGTACTACTTTATGGGTAGGGTTGTTAACCTATGCTGGGTTTGCACTAGGGCAGAATTATAAACTAGTTGAAGAATATCTTGACCCAATTTCTAAGATAGTTGTAATTACGGTTATCTTAGCTTTTGTGAGCTTTGTAATTTTTAAGATCGCCAAGAAAAAATCTGCTTAAATTACCAGTCCATTTTGTAAGGCATAGCGTACTAGCTCTGTCCGACTACTGGTTCCTGTTTTATTAAATAGTCGGCTTACATATTTTTCCACATTACGAATGGTGGTACCTAAACGGCTGGCAATTTCTTTATTCATTAAGCCCTCGACCACAAGTTCTAGGACACTTTGTTCCCGAGCGGTGAATTCGATTTTGATTGTAGGTACCTTTGTGGCAACATTGATGCGTCCTTCATTCGGCTTTTGTTTAAGTAAAGCTTTAATTTCGGCAATTTGATCGGCAAGGTCAGCAATTTCGGGGGGAGTATTGGCTTGTAGTCCCCTTTGTTTGAGGAGGTTTTCAATGATAGCAACTAATTCATCAGGCTCGAAGGGCTTAGAGAGATAGGCATCACATCCTGCTTGGTAGCCCAAAATGCGATCGCTCTTCATGCCACGGGCTGTTAAAAATATGACGGGCAACAGGGCAAATCTTTCATCGGCACGCATTTGCTTTAAGAATTCATAACCATTAACATTAGGCATCATGACATCTGAAATCACAAGACTAGGCATAAAATGTTCGATTAAGGTCAATGCTTCGCGGGCATTACTGGCAACAGTTACGGTAAAACCACAGTCTTCTAAGTAAGCCTTGACCGCTTCACGGACTCCAGGTTCATCATCAACTAGCAGTAAATGTCCAGCCATAATTTTTATATATAAGTTTTATATTTGAGTAAGTATAGGTTTAAGAGTAATTGATGTTTTTAATCTTAAACTCTAACTGTACACCCCTAAGCAAATGATGCTGCCGCATTCTCTTTTTCATTATAAAACCCTCGCAAAACGGATGCTCTCCTTTGGGTTTCCAAAAAATTTGAGCGATCGCCTGCAAAAAATTAGTAAATGGGTGACATATATTCAGTCTGGTAATGCTTTAAACCCCATGACTGATGCCGAGTTTTTACACGATCTATTTGTAGATGTTTTAGGTTACAGTTCGCCCTTCTCCCCAAATACTAAAATATGGGAATTAGAGTTTACCCCAACAACAGTATTGGGATTTTTTAGCACAGAAGCTAATTATAGTTTAGTAGAAGTTTTTATTAGCGATATTAGAGTTAAGCCCCAAGTAAAATATACAACTACCGAATGGATTATAGTTACAGATTATGCATATATACGCCTATACTCTTGTCAAAGAATGCAGATATTTTTTGAGGAGTTTAGTCTTAGTGAAATCATTACCAGTGATGAATATTTAAAGCTATTTTATTTCATGTTGTCTCGGCGGACATTATTAGCTGCAAATTATCAGGATCAATCTCGTTTATCTAAGTTGTTAACCGAGTCAGAGGAGATAGTTCAAGAGGTTATTAATAGTTTTTATAATCAGTATCATAAAATTAAACTACAGCTAATCAAAGATTTTTCCTATCGGTTACAGTTAATAAATTCTTCTCACTTGTCTTTGAATTTAGAACCATTAGCAATTGATTTAATGGCGATCGCTAAGGCACAAAAACTCCTAAACCGCATAATATTTATTAGCTACTGTCAAGATCGACAAATATTACCAAGTCAGCTAATTAATGATGCCTATTATTTCTCTAATCCTTATATAAATCAACCGATCTGGGAAAACTATAAAGCTATATTTAATTGGGTGAGTAAGGGAAATGTATCCCAATCTGTATTTGAATATGGGGGCAGTTTATTTGATTTTGATTCGATCTTAGATGAATTATTATTTGTGGGAGATGAGTTGTGTCGGCAAATCAAAGAATTAAGTCGATTTGATTTTAATCAAGATATTTCCAATTTAGCGATCGCCTATATTTTAGAAGAAATAAATAAAGATTTCGGTATAGCTAAAAATCAATCTTTAACTAAACGCAAAAAACTTAAATATCCGACTAAAACTCTCCAAAACTACAATTCCATCCAGACAATCATTAAATCCCATATCAATCATTTAGTTCCTGATTCTGAATTAGATCGTCTAATCTTACGCAAGTCTGTTCTAGAAAATATAAAAATATACTGTCCTGAATGTAGTTCTGGCATAGGTTTAGTGATAGTATTAGAAATATTAATAGGTGAATATCAGCAGATATATAGTGACCTTAATTTAGAATATCCCCCTAATACCCCGATTAGAATCTTACAAAATCAGATTTATGGGTGCGATCGCTCTTTTGAATCCGTTGAAATTACTAAACTTAATCTCTGGCTAAATTCTATAACTCCAAATCAAGCCTTAATAAACTTGGATCATAATATTCAACTTACCCATATATTTAACTTCCAAGAAATTATTAATCTTGCTCAAACTACTGGCAATCTAATAATTCTAAAGTGAATTATCTTAGAGCTTTTTATGAAGAGATAATCAGAGTGCTAAGAATTTGTGAGGGCGTTACTTCAATTATGGGAGAGAATAAATCATGGCTTTCATCCACTTCTAAACAAAAATCTGCTTTAACTTATACCAAACTAAATTCACTACAGGACATATTAAGTAACCGCTCCTTCGTTAATTGTTAAGGTTTTGGCACTGGCATCCAGAGTAGCGATCGCCCCAATTGGTAGAACAGCATTGTCGGTA
>JBBQHY010000117.1:0-7022 GCA_038324415.1 Pseudanabaenales cyanobacterium
ATTGCCTTTAGATTTAGACATGGTGGCATAGGAAACTTCCAAGGGTTCGTCGGTTTCAGGATCGCGAGGATCGGCAGGATTAACAAGAGCGGAAGAAATCCATTTATCCTTACCTTCTTTCTTAGGATTGCTATAGGTTAAACCCTGCACCATGCCTTGGGTTAGAAGTCTTTGAAACGGCTCAGTGAAATTCAGAAGTTGGCGATCGCTCAAAACCTTAGTAAAAAATCTTGAATAAAGTAAATGTAAAATTGCGTGCTCCACACCTCCCACATACTGATCGACAGGCATCCAATCGTTCACTTTGGCTTTTGTAAATACTTCTTTGGGATTCTTGGCATCGGTAAACCTGAGATAATACCAAGAAGAATCAATGAAAGTATCCATCGTATCGGTTTCTCTTTTAGCATCAGTTCCGCATTTAGGACATTTTACATTTACCCAACTTTCAAGCTGTGCTAAAGGTGAACCACCTCTACCAGTTAGCTCCACATTTTCAGGTAATTCTATAGGTAAGTCTCGATCGGGGACAGGAACTATGCCGCAATGAGGACAGTGAACAATCGGAATGGGGCAACCCCAATAACGCTGACGAGAAATCAACCAATCCCTTAACCTATATTGAATTCGAGCTTTACCCCAACTTTGCTCCTCAGCATATTTAATGATTTCGGTTTTGGCAGTAACTGAATCTAATCCATCAAAGCGATCGCTGTTCACCATAATTCCAGGTTCAGTATAGGCAGATTTCAGGTCCTTTTGTTCTGGATCAGAATTTGAAAAAATCACCTGTTGAATTGGCAAATTATATTGTTTAGCAAAAACGAAGTCTCTGACATCGTGGGCTGGAACTCCCATTACTGCTCCAGTTCCGTATTCAAACAATACATAATCTGCAATCCAGATTGGAATCTCTTGATTTGTAAAAGGATTAATAGCATATGCACCTGTGAATACTCCTTGTTTGGGTTTATCTTCAGCAGTGCGATCAATTTCGCTAATATTTGCTATAGCACTGATAAATGCTTCTACTACTCCCTTTTGTACAGATGTAGTAATTTCTAAAACCAAAGGATGTTCAGGTGCTAGCACGATATAGCTCACACCATAGACAGTATCAGGACGAGTTGTAAATACCGCAATCTTTCCTGTGGTTTTATCAGTAGTTTTATTAGAAATATCCTTTTCGGTTTTAGCTAAAGTGAAGATTAGTTCCGCTCCAATGGATTTACCAATCCAGTTAGCCTGCATGGTTTTCACCCGTTCGGGCCAATGTGGGAGTTGGTCTAAATCCTGCAACAATCTTTCAGCATAGTCAGTAATTTTAAAGAACCATTGTCTGAGCTTCCGCTTTTCTACCTTTGCGCCCGATCGCCATGATCGACCATCACTATCCACCTGTTCATTAGCTACAACTGTTTGATCAATGGGATCCCAGTTAACTGTGGCTTCTTTTTGGTATGCCAAGCCTGCATCTAGAATCTCTAAAAATAACCATTGCGTCCAATGATAATAATCAGGGGAACAGGTTGCTAATTCTCGATCCCAGTCGTAGGAGAGTCCAATGGGTTGAAGCTGCGATCGCATTTGGGTAATATTTTGAAATGTCCATTTAGCAGGATGAGTATTCCGATCAATTGCTGCATTTTCCGCAGGCAGTCCAAAGGCATCCCAACCCATAGGATGTAAGACTCGATAGCCACACATGCGCTTGAATCTAGCGATCGCATCGGTAATTGTATAGTTACGAACATGCCCCATGTGTAAACTTCCCGATGGATAGGGAAACATAGAAAGAGCGTAAAATTTGGGACGATCGTCTGACTTTGCGGGAGTTTGATCTAGTTTCTGCTCTTTCCAGATTTTTTGCCACTTTGGCTCTATTGCCTGAGGCTCATATTTAGTCATTTCCATCGGGGATTTATACTTTAGTTTAAGTTTTGAGTTTAGTTTTTCACTATAACAGTTTCACTATAACGGGTTCTACTGAGATCAAAAAAAGCAGGTGTTAGCTACAACAAATTACGCTCAAACGTGCCATAGATTGAAAGGTTAAAACCAGTATGGGGAAACTAGCACTGCGACCTTTATTTCGTTAACTTGAAACCAAAATGCTGTATATCGTGATTTACCTGCTAGCTACTCTAGTAACAAGTTCAAATACTAAAAATCCCCCACTTATATAAAGTTGGAGGATTATTTATCGTTCTTACTAGAACTTAAGACAAATAGGGGATATCCCTAATACTTGCCTTAATTCATTGCTAGAACTCTGCGCTTAGTAATCATGCGGAAGGCTTCAATTGAATCACCTTCTTCCCATTCTTGGAATTTAGGTAAAGCAATACCACATTCAAAGCCTGCTGCGACTTCTTTAACATCATCTTTCATTCGTTTCAAGGAGTCTAAGGGAGCTTCAAGTAATAAATCACCTCGGCGTTTGACTCGAATTCGGCAATTACGCATCAGCTTACCTGACTGCACGTAACAACCAGCCACAACACCCCGACCAATTTGGAACGTTGCTCTAACTTCCGCAATACCTAGTGGCTCTTCAATCAACTCAGGTTCTAGTAAGCCTTCCATTGCGCCTTGAATATCTTCTAAGAGTTTATAGATAATGCTGTAGTCACGCACATCTACACCCATAGAGTCAGATGCCTGTCTAGCACCTGGAGCCATAGAGGTATTAAAGCCGATAATAATAGCATCACTAGCTGCTGCTAATTCCACGTCGTTTTCAGTAATTTCTCCTACTGCCGATAGCAATACTCGTACTTGAACTTCACCTTGGGGTAGTTGTTCTAGGGAACCTAAAATTGCTTCGAGAGAGCCTTGAACATCACCCTTGAGAATGAGATTTAATTCTTTGAGTTCGCCTTCCTGAGCCTTGGCAGAGACTGTACCGAGGGTGACACGACGAGAAGCCATTGCCTGTTGGAGTCTAGACTGACGTTGCTCCATAGATCGATCATTGGCGATCGCCCGTGCTAGTTTCTCATCGGTATAAACTTCAAATTCATCACCCGCCGCAGGTACATCACTTAAGCCCAATGCTTCAACGGCAAAGGATGGGGAGGCAACTTTAACATGGCGGAGGCGATCGTCGACCATTGCCCTGACTTTACCAAAGGATGAGCCAGCAACTAGAATATCTCCAACTCGCAGTGTGCCATTTTGGATGAGTAGGGTAGCTACAGCTCCACGGGCTTTATCAAGGTGAGCTTCAATTACGGTACCACGGGCAGAGCGATCGGGATTTGCCTGCAAGTCTTCAACTTCTGCTACAAGCAGAATCATCTCTAAGAGTCCATCAAGGTTTTCCCCCTTCAGGGCACTGACAGGTACCATAATCGTGTCTCCGCCCCATGCTTCATCGACTAAACCATACTCAGTTAGTTCTTGACGAATGCGATCGGGTTGAGATTCAATTTTATCAACTTTATTGATAGCAACAATAATTGGCACCTTGGCAGCACGGGCATGGCTAATTGCTTCAATGGTTTGGGGTTGAACGCCATCATCTGCCGCCACTACCAGAATTGCCAAGTCTGTCACTCTGGCTCCTCTGGCTCGCATGGCTGTAAAAGCTTGGTGACCAGGCGTATCTAGGAATACAATTTGGTGTTGATTGCCATTATGTTCAACATCAACGTGATATGCACCAATGTGTTGGGTAATCCCACCTGCTTCGCCTTGAGCGACTTTGGTCTTGCGAATTGAGTCGAGTAGTGTGGTCTTACCGTGGTCAACGTGTCCCATAATTGTGACGACGGGTGGTCGGCGTTTAAGGCTTTCCATGTCATTTAGTTCAATCATTTCCGTAACCTTACGCGCAGGTGCATCTAGGCTGGTTACTTCGACTTCATAGCCAAGTTCAGTTGCTACCATGCTGGCGGTAGGGATGTCTAGGGTTTGGTTAATATTAGCCATCACCCCTTTCATAAATAAAGTGCGGATAATATCGGTTTCAGGTACAGACATTTGCTGTGCTAGTTCCTGAACGCTGATACTTTCTTGCAGAGTAATTTTAGTAGGCTTTTCTGGAACTACTTCAACATTGGAGCGGCGATCGCGGTGGGAGTGACCTCTTCTGACAACTTTAGTAGCGGCAACGGGTGAGTCGGTTGTAACAATTTTAAGAGTACGTTGCTTGGGTCTAGAGGCGGGACGTGCCAATGACAAACTGACTAAGGTAATATCTGTGCTCTCTAAATCATCAACAATGTCATCTTCATCAATAACCTTGAGGAATCTCTTGTTTGGTCTATTTAGTTTGGCTTTTTCTTTTTGTTCTAGGAGATCTTGTTCTTCATCTTCTTTTTTAGATTTCCCGCGCTTTGCTGTTAGTCTGGTGGGGATTGGCGTACCTCTTCCAGGTAAGATTGGCGGAGAAATTGGGGCGATCGCTACTAGGTCTGTATCTCTACGCGGAGAATTTGGCGAAGTTGGGCGCTCGGGCGATCTTAATGGTGCCACGTTGGGAGCACGCATTGGACGAGGCGGATCGTTAGGGGCAGTAATTCCCCTTTCAATCAAAACAGAATCTTTAACAGGTAGAGGACGTGTAGGCTGGCTAGGGCGAGGAGCAGGATTACTGGGATTACCTGGGCTAGTTGGTTTTGAAGGTTTATCAAGACGAGGCTTACCTACCGCTTTAGCTTTATCTTCAACTTTGGGCTTACCTTCTTCGGGCGATCGCAAGCTTGGAGATTGATTAAGGCTGATAGTTGGCTTTGATTGCTTGGGAATTATATCTGCTGGAGGTATAGGCTTGCTGACTATAGTATTGACTACAGGAGTATTTAGAATAGTAGGAGGAGGATTGATAGACTTTATGTTAGTTATATTTTTAGTTGTACTTATGGGAGAAGACGCAGGATTTAGGGGCTTTGGCTTTTTTTCAACGGCTGTGGGCTGAGGTTTTGGCGCCTTTGAGCTTGTAGAAATAGCTGGCGAGATCGCATCTGGCTCAGTGGTCTTTGGCTTTCTAATTTCCACCAGTTGCTTAGGAGCTATGTTAGATGTGGGATTAATAATTAAATTATTAGCCGCATCCACCTTAACAAGAGGCTTAACGGGCTCTCGGTTCAAAGCAGGTGACTTGGCAGCAATTGGAGATATGATTTCGGGCTGCTGAGTAGATTGATTTTCCGCACTATTAACTGTCGGCTTTGATAGCTCTTGGGGTACATCTACTTTTTGAGAGTCATGTTTTTGAATCTCATGGGCTGAAGATGACGCCATCGGCGGCGATATCAGATTTACAGTTGGTTTACTCACGGTAACAATTTGCTGTTTTGACACCTGATTGCTTGGTTCTTTCGACTCTTTTATTTTTGATGAAGTGGATGGAATAGTCAACTTTTTTTCTGGGGCTGATGATCTTATTTTCTCAGCATCAGCTTCTGATATTGAACTACTTGCAGTCTTTACAGCAATGTTTAGCTGCTCGCAAAGAGTGAGTATATCTTTTGTCTCCAAACTTAATTCCCGTGTTAACTCGTAAACTCTGACTTTATTCATTTAGATAATTTGTTAGTGATGGGTTGGTTTACATAAAAACTGCTACCTGTTAATAATAAATATTTTGACATTAGGAGCGGTGTGATGTTTGTTATTCATTCATAGGACAAAATTGACTATATGAATAGAAATAACTAAATTCTATTATCACCCATGGTTATGAGAATGTTCCAAGTTAGTTAGTAATCTAAGATTTTATGACCACCAGTTTTGCAAATAACTTCTGTAAATAAGCTAGTGCAGAAAGTGGCGGATGTGAGTTACTGCCATAATCAACCCCAATTCATTAGCTGCTTTAATCGAGTCTTGATCCCTCAAACTGCCTCCAGGTTGAACTATAAACCTAATCCCTGCTGCCGCCGCTAGTTTTACAGAGTCATCAAAGGGGAAAAATCCATCACTAGCCAAAGTTGCCCCTTGAGCTTTGTCTCCTGCTTGGTTGAGTGCAATTTGGGCAGAGCCAACCCGATTCATTTGTCCTGCGCCTATGCCAATTGTGGTGCGATCGCTAGTAATGACTATAGCGTTGGATTTAATATGACGAGAAACCTTCCACGCAAATACCATTTCTGCCATTTCTATTGCTGTGGGCTTTAAGGTAGTTACTACTTCCCAAGTTTCAGGGTTCACAGGAGTATCGTCACTGGTTTGGGCTAAAATCCCCCCTGCAATTACTTTGGCGGTGCTAGTCTCACCGTAGCTTAGATTAGGTAATGCTAAAACCCGAAGATTTGGCTTGGCTTTAAGAATTTCTAATGCTTGGGGATCGTAGGCAGGGGCAACAATACATTCCAAAAAGGTAGTAGTCAACGCGGAGGCGGTAGTAGCATCTACGGAGCGATTAAAAGCGACAATACCGCCAAAGGCAGATATTGAATCAGCGTTAAAGGCATTTTTATAAGCATCTACTAAAGTTGGAGCGATCGCCACCCCACAGGGATTATTGTGCTTAACAATTACGGCAGTGGGTTCATCATCAACAAATTCAGCAATAATGGCTCTGGCGGCTTCAAGGTCTAAAAGATTGTTGTAGCTTAGTTCTTTACCTTGGATTTGTTGGGCATTTGACCAGCCAGTGGGAATATCTCCAAGCTGATACCAAGTTGCGGGCTGATGGGGATTTTCGCCATAGCGGAGAATTTGGGGATTTTGGCCAGTTAAGGTAAATGATTTAGAAGGATTTGCACCTTGGGCTAAATATTGACTAATGGCATAATCGTAGGACTGAGTATGTTGAAAAGCTGCTAGGGCTAGCGATCGCCTGAATTCTAGGCTATTTTTGCCATCTTGTTCTGCCATTTCCTGAAGATAGGTAGAGTATTGAGTAGGATTGGATAGAACAGAGACATATTGATGGTTTTTAGCTGCTGCCCGAATTAAAGTAGGTCCCCCAATATCTATTTGTTCGATCGCCTCTTCTAAAGTTACGCCAGCCTTAGCAATGGTTTGCTCAAACGGGTATAAATTCACGACGACTCGAGCGATCGCAGGTATTT
>JBBQHY010000118.1:0-6981 GCA_038324415.1 Pseudanabaenales cyanobacterium
CATATCCACCTCAAACAAATAGGAGTCAGCGACTTAGAGGAATAAAAAAGGAATAAAAAAGGAATAAAAAAAGGATCATAAAATATATTTATTACATTCAAGCTAAATCTAGAAATTAAATATGGCTTGTTTCATCTGCCTAACGGCGATCATAATATTTTATAGTTAGCTACAGTTTTAATTCAGAAGTCGGGCAATTTCCCAAATTATAAATTTACTTTTTACCATCTGGGCATGGACAAAGGCACTGATACCCACGTTATGAATTTATAGAATCTGAATCTAAATAATAAGTAATGAAAGCTCAACCCCGTAAATTTCCTCCTGCCAAATTTTCCCATAGTGGCTATCACTGGAATTGTGGATCGGGTAGATTTTTTGAAGGTTGGTACTATCGCTTAACCCTTCCCGAGCAATCCTTTGCTTTTATGTTTGCAATTGACGATCCTCAAGGTGGTACTAAGTATAGCGGGGGATCGGTGCAGGTGTTAGGTGTGGACGATCAGCATATTTGGCGAACTTTGCCTAGGGTTCAAAATTTTCAGGCTAGTCGGGGTCGTCCTGAACTCAGTCATTGGAATTCTAATAAGGAAGGATATGCGGCGAGCGATCGCCATAATCAAGGAAGAATCAATCAATCAAAAATTAGCTGTACTTGGGATTATCAAATTCAACCCATTAGTCAAAGTCGTTCGGCAACCATGGGTTGGCTTTCTTATTTACCAGTATTTGCCCCCGGTTGGCAGGTTTTAATGCTCCACGGTTTGGGATCGGGATGTGTAACTTGGGGCGAGCGCTCCTATGAGTTTCAAAATGCCCCTGTGTATATTGAGAAAAATTGGGGCGGTGCTTTTCCTCAGCAATGGTTTTGGCTCCAGTGCAATGCCTTTGATAGTATGCCAGATTTAAGTCTTGTTAGCGCTGGCGGAAAACGAAAAACTCTTGGCATCTCTAGTGATGTAGCAATGGTATCGCTCTATTTTAAGGGCGAACTATATAGATTTATGCCAGACAATAGTGAGATTTACTGTGAGGTCAAGCCTTGGGGTAGTTGGGAAATTCGGGCTTATAATGATCGCTCTCAAAGCATAGAAATTAGGGGAGAAACAGATCAGATTGGTAGTTGGGTTATGGTGCCAACATCAGAGGGCTTGAAATTTAAATGTCGAGATACGGCGATCGGGAGAATCAAAATCAGTTTGAATGTTAAGGGTAAAACCATCTATGCCCACAGTAGCCAAGCCGCCCTTGAAGTTGGAGGCGCGATCTGGACAAAAACTTGGAAATTTAAGTCAGCTCGGATCTAATTGCTGATAGATCTAATTACTGATTGGGGCTCTGCTTATGAGCTTAATCTAACAGTATGATATTATCCATTTAACATAAGATTAATAGTGACCTCAGCCCCCAGATCTAAATATTAGACGATATATTAGACGATAATTTTTTTATAAATTTACTGACATGGATGAGGCTACAGTTGCAAAGGCTCTGCAAACCGACTTAAACTTCCAGAAAGTTAGAATTCAGGTTCGGTGGGTACAAAGTCAGTTGTATATCCTTGCTAGTAGAGATGAGGAGCAATATATTAACTATGAGTTTTTATTTTCTTTAATTCAAACTCGCCTTGAGCAGCTAAGAATTCCCACGGTAGAAGGCTTTACTCTCTATGGCAAAGTCGGTAGCAGCCAAGAGCCTGAGTGGAAAAAAGTAGGAATCTTGACCCTGTGCCCAAGTCCGATTCAACCCGTAGATACCCTCACTATAGTTAAGGGTAAAGTTGAAAAGATTAAGGCTGAGTTCGATCCTAGTCATGTTTTTCCCCATACTACTAGGCTAGTTAATGAACCTCTCTCATTATTTAAGCAAAGCTGGATTAAGCAAAATCTAGTTAAAGTATTTATAGCCCTAGCTACGATCGCTTTGGTTGGAGCTTGGTTTGGTTGGGAGCGATCGCAACAACAGTTAATTAATCAAGCTCAAATTCTTAATAATCAACCCTTTGATTCTAATCAGCCTTATAGAGTGGCAATTTTGGAAAGCGATCACCAAAATATTATTAACACCTTGTCAAAATTAAAATCCTTAGCTAATCTCCCATTTTTTGCCTATGCCGAAGCTCAAGCTCAGATCCAACCCTTGCAAATGCGGCTGACAAAACTTGATCTAAAATTGGAAATGGAACGTAAAGCGGAAAAGGATTTAATCTCTGCTCAAAAATTAGCTGAAGCGGCAACTGCGATCGCTAAAAATCCTCCTAAAAGTCCCCAAGAATGGCGATTAGCTCTAAATAAGTGGCAGAAGTCTGTAAAAATTCTCCAAACTATTCCTGCTTCCACATTTGTCAATTCGGCAGCAAAGAAAAATACTAAGGAGTATCTTGCTAGTTATCAAAGTGTGACGTTACAACTACAAAAACAACTAATTTCGGTTGCAATGATCAATGTGTTTAAAACCGATACGGGCAGAGGAATTCAAGCAGAAATGGGAGATTTGAAATCTTCTGGAGTTAGCAAAGGTGAATTTATGAATACTTGTACGCCCTTTATCAGTTTTAATCTTGACCCAAATCAGATTAAAAAGACCCAAGAGGTAGAGTTAGCACCCTTGGCAATGGCAATGTGTAATTATCTGTGGACTAAGAAATAAGGATTAACTATGGCTATGGGTGATTATGATTTAGTGGTCGTGGGACACGGAACTAGGGCGATCGCCTTGGCTCGTAAAGCTAGAAAACTAAAAGCGAGGGTAGGATTGATAACTTCAGTCCACCCTTGGGATCGGGCTATGATTGAAGCAGTGATAGATAGAGTACGTTTAGCTCCCAATACTCTTTTTCCCACCTTAGAAGCTTTATCACCCTTGGAAGATTTGGAGGGGTTACAGAGCTCTGGAGTCGATGTGATTTTAAGTGAGGAGATTACATTTTGCGATCGCCAAACACTTCTAGTCAATTTAATTAGTAATAATTTAAGTAGTTCCTCCCAAAATAGGAGAAAGCTAAAATCTCGGCGATTTGTGATTGTTAAAGATGTATCGCCCCCACTCCGCAAGATTATAGGGTTGAATGAGATTGGATACTTAACCTACGATTCCCTTTTTAAATTATTGGAATCATCTAATTTGGATGCTCTTGATGCTTTAACCATTTTGGGGGGAGATAGTCTAAGCTGTGCGATCGCTCAATTACTCCATAATTTAGGCGTAAAGGTGAAGATTGTGTCCGAGAGTCGGGTTTTACCTGAGTTTGATCTAGGCGTTGCCAGAATATTACAAGCCCATTTAGAAATTCAGGGTATAGAAATATTAACTGGATGCCTTGTTACGGCTGTATCCGACCAAAAGCTATGGATAACTACTTCCTTAGGAACTAGCACTTTAGATCGAGACAGAGGTGAATATATTTTATTGCCAAGTTTTAATAATAGCCACGATCTGAATTGGGCTGGGGCCGAGATTAAGGTTAAAGATGGTGAGATTTTGCTTAATTCCAAACTCCAAACTACCAATTCTCATATTTATCTATGCCATCAGTTTCGAGATATTGATATTATTCTTAAAAACTGCTTATTTTGGGCGATCGCAACTTCCCAACCCGAAATCCCCTCTGCACTTTGCTTAACGATTCCAGTGGTAGCTAGTATTGGTGAGAATGAGATAGCTGCGAGATTACGTTACGGTAAAGATTTGCAAATATTACAAGGCTATGAACAGGGAGATAATTTACAGTTTTCCAAAGTTCTCTATCGGAGTAACGGACAGATAGTAGGAGCGCATTTGGTTGGCGATCGTGCAGAGGAATTATTAGCATCCGTGGCAATTATAATGGAGCGGAAGCTTAAGGTATCTGAGTTAATGGGGATAGAAGTTGGGGCGCTCTCTACTTTGTGCCAAGAAATCTCCGCTAATCTTTGGGCGAAAAACTGGAGATCATTTTGGTTTAGACTCTTTAGCTAATCGCTGGAGTAAAACTTAACAGAATTCGATGTTTTAAAATCTTTGAACCATTTAACAATTGGAATTATGAGGATTGAAAATCATTTAGCAGCGATCATCTATGTCGCAACAGGCGGATTTTCAATCTTTGCTCACTCAGCTTGGGGAAGTTCGACGATCGCTGTTGGGAAAATAGCCAAAGCAGTTACTGTATTGATTACTGCACCTCAGACTAATGGTTCTGGAGTCTTAATTCAAAAGGATGGCAATAGTTACACAGTTTTGAGAGTTGCCCACGTTGTTAACGATCAACCTCAACCCCTATCTATTACTACCCAAGACGGTCAGAAATATCAGAGTACAAATATCAACGCCACCAAAGATACGGATTTAGCTGTAGTTAAGTTTGAAAGTAAAATAAATTATCAGACTGCGAAGTTAGGAGATGCCGCTAAGTCTTCAGAAGGTGCCATAGTCTATGTATCTGGCTTTCCTTCCACAACTCAAGTAATTACGGATACTATTTATAACTTCACAGAGGGTAAGGTAACGGCAAATGCATCTCGCCCTTTGTCCTATGGTTATGGCATTATCTATAGTAACAATACCCTACCTGGAATGAATGGGGGCCAGTTTTTAATACTGATGGCGAACTGGTGGCAGTGCATGGGCGAGGAGATTTTCAAGAGAGTAACAAGAAATATGATATTAATGAGAATATGCTAATCAAGATTGGGTTTAATCTTGGTATTCCCATGTCAACGGTGCTGAAGTTATCCAGTAGCCTAGGATTAAGCTTTCCAAGTGCGATCGCCACTGCAAATTTAAATAAGCTGCCATCTCGACCTGCCACTCCTATTACAATTGCCCCTAAACCTGATGACTTCTTTTTACAGGGAGTTGATCGGTTCCGTCGAGGTGATTGGGCGGGAGCAATTGGGATGATGGATCGGGCGATTCAATTAAATCCTAAATATCTGCGGGCTTATACGGCTAGGGGTACGGCTAACTATATGCTGAATAGGGTTGCCAAGGGACTAATGGATATGGAGAGTACGATCGCCATCGATCCTAAATATGCCACTGGTTATGTCGGTAAGTGCTTTATGCAAAACGAACTCCAGCAATGGAGACAGGCTTTGGGAAATTGTAATCGCGCTATAGATTTAGATCCGAAATTATCAATTGCCTATAATATCCGAGGTTTAGTTAATACCAGTCTCAGAAACTTAGCTCCTGCAGAAAATGATTTATTAAGAGCAATCGAGCTTGATCCAAATTCATACTATGCCTACAACAATCTCAGCATAGTTTACGCCGCCCGTAAGAATCTCCAAGTCGCATTTAAGTACATTACGCTTGCTATCCAAAGGAACCCTCAGTCAGCAGGCAGCCGAGTAATCTATGGGCAATTGTTGGCTTTGAGTAAAGATTATCAACAGGCAATTAGTACCCTAAATCTAGCGATCTCAATTAATCCCCGAATTAGTAGTGTCTATGAATATCGTGGCGCCGCTTATCTGGGACTTGGTAATATTAGACAGGCTCAAATTGATGCTCAAATAGCCCAAAATGTTGCTAAATCATCACCCCAAGGCTTTATTGAAGACCTAAGTTTTCTCAAGCAATAGCCAACTTTTTATCTAGATATTTAATCTCCTAATTTAATCTTACAAAATTTATATTAGAAACCAAATCTTAGATCGATATCAATCGATGGAGAGTTTTGTAGATATATTCTTCTATTTTGATATTCATTCAAACGACGACGTTCTAATTCTTGATAATAGTTTTTCCGCGCAAAGTTGTTGCGATATTCGTTAATTCTGTAGTTGTTATAGTTCCTATTATAATTTTCATAGGAAAATCGATTTAGTCTTCGATCCCAGTCATCACGAATGATTATTTGGTTTCTATTCCAATTGCGATTTGAATTATTGTAATTTGAATTATTGTAAGTAGGATTTCGATTCCAATTTCGATCAGGATGGGCAGATACAACCGTTGGAACAAGTAGCATGGCTGCGAGCGATAAAGCCGCAAGAGTGAGGTTTTTCATATATTTACTAATTAAAATATCGCCAATTCAAAATAAATATTCAAAATTTAACGAGATGCTATAAGTCTTCAGACTCTAATTGACTTCACTGAAGAGAACTATGTTCCAGCGATCGCCATTTGCAATACAAGCTTGGCGATCGCACAACAGGAAAATAAGATCAAAGCCCAAGAACCCATCGCCTAAGAAATACCGATGTTCGCTGAACGTGAAAAAATAGCGAGATAAAATGTCGTCAACCTCTTTGACTAACGCTCGTTATAGCGAATCTAGGATTTATCGTAACATTAGAATCATCTTCATTTATCAACTGAGAAAGAAGTTCCATTACTCTAGGATCTGAAATTTCTGCGAATTTAAATTTAAATTGAAACTTTATTTTTATTTATCTTAAGAGATTTATAAACTTTAAAAGTTTGGGTTGCGTTTTTTTGCCAATTAAAAAAATCACTTCGTTTTGATGCTAGTCCCTTAAGGGTATGAACATATTGATCGTCATTAATAATAATTGAAATTAAATCCTTCAAATTATCAGTATTTTCTAAATTAAAAACCTTACCGCAAGCAGTGGAGTATAGAAATCAGAAAAGCATAGCCTTATCAGATTGGCTTTACAAATAAGGTGAGTTTGGGATAAGAATTTAAATTTATCTCAAACGTATATTTATGCATGGGGTTGGGGGGAGGCATTCCGTCCCCCAATGGGGAGTTTGAGAGGCAAAGCCCTTCAAGTCTTCGCTCTTAATTTTGGAGATTTAGCAATTATTAGCAATTAATTGTTAACTACACATAGAAAATGAAATACTAATTTAAAGCCGCCCCTTGGGGCGGGGAATTTACCCAAGAGAATGAATAACCCCGCCGCAAGCAGCGGGGTATCGAACTCAAAAGAGATTTAGTTGACTGTTAGAATGTAATTCTAAATATTCTCTTCCTTGCGCCTCTACATATTTTTTTATCATTCTTTCATTTCCATGTTTACCTAC
>JBBQHY010000119.1:0-6955 GCA_038324415.1 Pseudanabaenales cyanobacterium
TATTACCAAGGGTAACTAACAGATTATTAAAGCCAATATTAAACTGATCTTTTTCCACGTTACGTCCATCCGCTGGGGATTCTTCGCCAATGATTACGCGCCCATCGGAAATGACGACCTTGCCAGCAACTTCTGGAAATAAGAGTGAACCTCGCAAGGCTAAGATCCCATCGGCAATTCCTGTGTATAGACTTTTTAGATCGAGATTCAGTTTCTCGGCAACTACGGTAAGGGGATTATTGTAGTCAGGATCATTGATGGATATTAAAGTAGGGTTAGCGATCGCCAGCACGCCATTAGCTGTAAAGCTACCTTGACTAAATTTGCCTAGTAAATCTGCCTTAAACCGATCAAAATTGAAATCGATCTTGCCCAAAACTTCAGTGACATCAGTTGGAAGTCCAGCCACTTGGAAAGCAGCTTGATCTAGGATTAAACTACCTTGAGCTTTTGGTTCATCAAGGGTTCCACCTATGGCAATTGTCCCTGTCCCCTTACCTGCCAACCAGCGTACAGGAGTATTGAGGATATTGATAAATGATAGTCCTTCATTTTTTACCTTTATATCTATTTGTAAAGCCTTGCTGACTGTACCCGCCAAATTACAAATAACCCGAAAGGAGTTATTCTCAGGAATTGGGCAAAACTGATAGGGAATATCCCCAGCGATCGCAATCGGTTCTGTTTGGGCCTCGGTTGTGACGATTTTGCTATTAAACTTGAAGCGTCCGTTACCATAATTAAAATCTCCACCCACGGAATCTAAGGGTTGACGATTGACAGTTGCATCGGCAAGGTTAATTTTACCTGTGACTTTGGGATTAAATAAACCACCCCCAAGGTTTGCAAATCCATTGGCAAGTCCCGTAATTTCTACGGGTAGACTATTAAAGAACGGAATGGGGCGGAGGGATTCAATGGGGAAATTCACAACTTCCACTTTGCCATTAACCTCCCGCAGGGAAATTTTTGTATTTGTAATCTGTCCGAAGCGATCGCCCGATTGTAATTTAACCGTATCTAAAGTCAAAACATCTCGGTTAAAACCGCCCTTGACCTTAACATCATCCACTGCAAATTTGCCGTAGTCCCAGCCTTTACCCGTTAGATTAAACGCCAATTTCACCCCATCTTTGGGCGCAATTATAAACCCTATCTCTCCCTCTAAACCGCCTTTGAATTCTGATAGAGAGGGCAGGTTGCCATTTGCTTCAGCCACTAAAGTCTCCTGCTGGTCTTTGCGCGCCTTAATTTGCGAAAAATATTGAAGCTGTTCATAGAAAGATTGATTCTTTGCTATTTTAGGTAAAGAGTTGAGGTCGGCAGCTTGTCCATAGCTGGGCGGATTAAAAATATTTGTAATATCAGCTATCTCTTGTAACTTGAGGAAATCAAAGAGTTCGGCTACGGTTCCCGACTCAATTTTTAATCTACCCTGAATCGAATTTGCAGAATTATATGCTAAGTCAAACTTGTATTTAGAGGCTTGATTGGCAGAAATATTCAGAATTCCATTGCTTAAAATTAAATTGCCATTGTTAAAGTTGGCCTTGGCTATTAGTTTCTCTGCTTGTGCTCTCCCAAACCTTGGTCTAGCGATCGCCACATCTCCGATCGCTTTGATCTGATTCTTGAAGTTAACGACTAATTCACTAGATAAACTGCCATCAATTAGTTTGGGTTGCCCAGCGATCGCCGAAATTAAAGCTAGGGGTAAATCCTGTACCTTCACAGCCAAGCTCTGATCATCTAGGCGATTGCCAATCAGGGAGATAGAGGCTAATTTCACATTAAAATCTATCGGTTGAAATCTTGAATCTAAACGAATGGCGAGGCGATCGCTTTTCCCTTTTAAGTCTGTAATTAAGCCCGTACTCTGATTAAAGCTGATTCCACCAGTAATTAAAGGATCGAAGGAAGTTTGATCGAGCTTTAGGTTTACAAGCTTGACAACGCCATTAACTTGGGGTTTGAATTGGTTAGTCTTAGAATTAATAGCTTCGGCGTTAAAGGAACTAGAAACATCACCAATAAAGGTTACTTTTCCTGTGGGAATGCCCCTAGCGTTGGGTTTAATATTTGTCCCTAAAGCCACTAACTCTTGAATATCAAAGTCTTGGAGACGAATTGTCGAAAATAATTTGAGGTTATTTAAGCTGCCTGTGAGCTTGGCATTAAAATCTAGAGTGCCATTATTAATTTGGGGGATTTTCGGGATAATTTGGGACGTAAGAGCCTGATAGCTACTAACTCTCTGCCGAGTAAGCGATCGCAGATTAAAATTCACATCTGTAATTGCTAATTTTTGACCTGAAGATCTATCTTGGCTGAGAGCGATCGTGCCCTTACCACCTACCAAGTTACCTACTTGTAATCGTGGCACCTCTATGTTCTTGCCATTCCACCGCACAGTCGCCGTAATCGCTTCTTTAATTATCTGTAAACGCAGATCTAGATTGCCATTAGCAGTGATTTGCCTCGGCTCAAAACTCCCCTCTGGACTTCGCAGCTTCAGCAAGCCAAACAGATTTCCCGATCGTAGCGCTTCAGGCAGTAAGTTACTGGAAAAAATTGACAAAGGCGTGCCATTACTCGTGAGTTCTAGTTGCCATGGACGCTTACCATCCAAGGAAATTGCCCCAGCCAATTCTAAATCGCCCGTAGGAAATAGAACCTTCGTATTTCTTAAAGTTGCCGTAGCTCCAATTACTTCAACTTCGCCATTTGTAGGATAAAGAGCTTGGGGAGCTTGAAATTTTGCCAAAATTTGAGGATTAGTAACCTCGCCATTTACCTGAACCTGAGCTGCCACTGCCCCAATCGGAATTGGTAGTTTAGTGTCATAAAGAGCAGCGATCGCTTCACTATTAATATCATCTAGGGCAAAATTAAATTGCAGGGCAGTTTTTTGTGGGGAAACCAGAGAGATAAACCCGTTCCCAGTTAGACTTCCCACTGTTTCAGACTTGGCTTTGATCTGCCTAAAGTTTAAAGACTTAGCATCTTTACTTTCTATCTGCCCTTGGATTTGTCCGATCGCAAACCGATCTATAGTGATGGGCTTAGTCGAAGCAAAATTGGCAATAATCTGCGGTTTTTTACCTATAATCTTGGCATTAAGCTTGATCTCACCCTTTATAGGCAAAGATGGCTTTAGATCGAGACTGGCTAGGGATTTAGCAATATCTGCAGGTTCTAATTCCACATCCAAGTTTAGCCCCGACTGCATATTGGCATTACCATTGACCCTAGCTATCAAAGTGCCATAGCTACCAGAAACTCCCTGTAGGGTGACAGTAGTGCCATCAAATTGTAAATCTCCAGATATATTTTTGACTGGCTTAGGAACATCTTTAATCTTTATCCCCACATCCCGTAACCTTATGTTGCCTTGAATATCTGCCTGATCGCTACCTGCTTTGAGACTAATTGCCACGGTGCCGTCGGTTTTGCCTTGGAGAGGCTTGACTGGAAAGCTAGGGAAAAAGCCATCAATTACGGATACGCCAATATCCTGCGATCGCAACTGTAAATTTCCCGAACCATTAGTTAAATTAAATTCAGCTTTGGTAATACTTAAAATGCCATTACTGGATTGGGAGGCGATCGTTTTTCTGAGTTCTAGGGCCGTCGGTATAGCTAAACTTAAAAGCTGAGGATTAACAACTTGCCCCTGCCCTCTAAATTGCACACCTTGCCGTTGGGGATTAGTTATTTGCCATTCACTTTGGATATTGAGCTTAGTTAGAGCGATCGCTTTTTGCGAATTAAGTGGTTGAAGTGTGAGGTCAGCATCCTCAATTTTAACTACCCGCAGATCGATATTTCCAGTTGCCGTAGCCGCCGTTAATGTAGGAAACTTAGGTAAATACTGTCCATTCGCAAAGTCCTGTCTTAGGAATAGTTGCGGTTTGACCACAGTTACCTCTAAGCCAATTTGCTGGGTCTGAATGTAATTCCAGAGGTCAATTTGCACATCAATCGCCTCAGCCACGGCAAAATTTTGTTCGGTTTCGGTACTAGGGATCTGAGTTTGACCAAATCTGACCCCATTAATACTAAACCGATTAACTTGTCCCAAGGTCACTTGTCGATTCAATAACCTCATTAATTCCGCCTGCACCAATGGCGACAACTGCTGCTCTAGGAAATATTTACCGTAAAAAAATACTGCTAAACAAGTTGCAGACAAGCCCAAAGCACTACCTAGTAAAAGCTGGTTACGTTTTTTCTTGGGTTGTGGTAATTGTTCCAAAACT
The DNA here is from genome assembly GCA_038324415.1 of Pseudanabaenales cyanobacterium. Taxonomy (GTDB): domain Bacteria; phylum Cyanobacteriota; class Cyanobacteriia; order Pseudanabaenales; family Pseudanabaenaceae; genus PCC-7502. Next base: position 4,260 of record JBBQHY010000119.1, read on the forward strand.
TTTTTCTCCCCACACTGTCCATCTCCAAATGTTATACCAAATCTTTAAAAATAAAATATAGATATTGCCTTAAATAAAGCAGTGTAAGCACCTCAATCTAATTTACAGCACTTTTATTTCAAATCCGCCACAAAAAGGGTCGCAGGGCCTAGCCCCGTTATGGTTTTTACTTTTCTATCTGTGGCACGTTTGATCGTAATTCGCTGTAAGTAGGATGTTAGGTAAAAAAGACTAAATCACCTTTCTGATTTTCAATTTCTAATCTTTAGAAGAGAGATCTAGCCAGTTACTCCCTTCCTAGTTAAAGATACTGTTATTAAGGAGTGCCTCTCCACGAATGGGCTGCACCCCTTGACCCCGTTTAAATCAGGTGTATTTTATCGGTGGGAAAGTAATATTGTTTCTAAGAGTTTAAAACGGCGATCGCTGCCTTTACTCCTGCCCCACTTACTTCATGTCCTAAAATTTGCAGAGTGCCTTCTAACGCCGCCATAGCTGTCAGGATATCTCGATCGCTGACAAATCCTAAGTGTCCAATCCGAAATACCGAACCATTAAGATGATCCTGACCACCCGCCATCACAATATCAAAATGTTTTTTAATGGTAGAGCGAATTTTTTCGGCATCAGGAGTAGCGATCGCTGTAATCGAAGCGCTAGCGTAACCATCAGCAGCATACAGTTCTAAGCCCATAGCCTTAGCGGCCGCCCGCGTAGCATTACGATGACGGATATGGCGAGCAAAAATATGTTCTAGTCCTTCAGCTTGCATCATTTTCAAAGCTACTTGCAAAGCCACGACCATGTTGACCGAAGTTGTAAAAGGAGTACTATCTTTCTTGGCATCTTTGCGGGCTTTACCTAAGTCCAAGTAATATCTGGGCAAATCAGCGGTTTTATATGCCTCCCATGCCTTGTCGCTCACGGCCACAAATCCCAAGCCTGGTGGAATCATATAGCCTTTTTGCGAACCAGAAGCTACTACATCCAAGCTCCATTCATCCATAGGTACTTGCATTGCTCCTAGACTTGTGACCGCATCCACCATAATTAATGCTTGTCCATGGGCTTTGACATAGCGATTAATGGTTTCAAGATCGTTAACTACTCCTGTAGAGGTTTCACTGTGGGTAATAATGACAGCCTTGATCGATTTTTCGGTATCAGCTTCTAATATTTCTCGAAACACCTCTGGATCTAAAGCTTTTCCCCATTCTGCCTTTACCCGCTGCGTGTTAATCCCATAGGCATCACAAACTTCGCCCCAACGCTCACCAAACTTACCATTTTCACCGACGAGGACGCGATCGCCCTTAGACAAGAAATTTATAATCCCAGCTTCCATGGCTCCCGTCCCACTAGCGGTCAGGATTAAAACATCATTAGTGGTTTGATGAATCCATTTCAGCTTTGCGGTTACATCCGCCATAATTTTAGTGAAGTCACCACTACGATGCCCGATGGGGGATTTAGCCAGAGCCAATAGCACCTGTTCAGGTACAGGAGTTGGACCAGGAATCATCAACATTAACTTGTCTTCCATGAATTTCTTTTATACAGTTTTTGTATTTTAATTCACTAAGGATTCACTGAGGATTAATAAAGCTCAAGTTTAGATAGGTTTAGTCAGATTTAAAATTCAGCCAAGTTATAACCTGTTCCGCTAATCTGGTGCCATTCAAGCGATCAATTTCTCTAATTCCCGTGGGGCTAGTCACATTAACTTCTGTAAGGTAGCCGCCGATTACATCAATTCCCACAAACATTAAGCCGTCTTTTTGTAAGACTGGACATAGCTCTTGGCAAATTTCTAATTCCCTAGTTGTAATTTCGGTTTTGGCAACACTGCCCCCTGCTGCCATATTTCCTCGAAATTCACCCGAACTAGGAATGCGATTTACTGCCCCAATCGGCTCCCCATTTAGTAAAATAATCCGTTTGTCTCCAGCTTGGGCAGCGGGTAAATACTCCTGAACCATGACGGGAACTCTGCCAAATTTTGTACTGACTTCAATAATCGAATTAAGATTGCGATCGCCAAACTTTGCAAATAAAATTCCTTCACCACCTTTCCCATCAAGGGGTTTAATTACTGCCTCATCTTTAGACTTTACAAATTCTCGAATCGTGGACTTAATGCTTGAAACTATGGTTTCGGGAGTACAACTAAACTGCAACGCATAGATTTTTTCATTGGCAGATCGAATTCCTTTAGGAGAATTAACAACTAAAGTGCGATCGCCCACATAATCCAAAATATAAGTGGCATAGATATACTCAGCGGTTACAGGCGGATCGGGACGCATCCAGACTATTTGCATATTTTCCAAAAACTGATAAGAACCTAAATCATGCTTATACCAAGGAGTCTGAGCTTGCCATTTGCCATCTATTAGTTGCAAGGGATGAACGTAAACGGGTTCTAGAAATGCCTGTGCTTTGCCATTGACAATACTCAAGGATTCTTTACTAGTTACAAATACTTCATGTCCTTGTCCACAGGCAGCTTCCATCAAAGCCACGCTCGTGTCATGGGTTGGATCGAGTTTAGCGATCGGATCGATGATAAATGCCAGTTTCATAGGTTATTTACGGTATAAATCTAAATTGTGAAAGCTAAATTGCGAAGAATTTGACATCCTCCCACGGCTAAAGCGCGTGGGATTCCTAAGACTCACGACTTAGGTTTCTGTTTC
>JBBQHY010000120.1:0-6921 GCA_038324415.1 Pseudanabaenales cyanobacterium
TTTGACTTTGCTGTAATTTATGCCAAAATTCAAGACCTAGAGCAACTCTCATCTCAACCCGAATTCTGGAATGATGCCGTCTCTGCCCAAAAAACAATGCAGGAACTGGCAGAAACTAAGGCGTATATTGAGCAATTTAAGCGGTGGGGTCAGAGTATTGAAAATTTGCAAGCGATCGCCGAGCTATTAGAACTAGAGCCAGATGCAGGTTTAATTACCGAAGCAACTACAAGCCTAAATCAGCTTGACCAAGACCTTGATCGGTGGGAATTGGAGCAGCTTTTGTCGGGTGAGTATGACCACAATGACGCTGTACTCACAATTAACGCAGGCGCAGGCGGCACCGATTCTCAGGACTGGACAGAGATGCTATTGCGAATGTACACCCGATTTTGTGAATTTAAGGGCTACAAAGTCGAGCTATCCGACCTGTCTGAAGGTGAAGAGGCAGGAATCAAGTCGGTGACAATCGTGGTGCATGGTCGTTATGCCTATGGTTACTTGATTGCCGAAAAAGGTACCCATCGTCTGGTCAGAATTTCACCGTTTAATGCTAACGATAAACGCCAAACCAGTTTTGCTGGTGTGGAGGTTATGCCCCTGTTAAATATGGAGGTAAATCTAGAAATCGATCCAAAAGATCTAGATATCACGACCACAAGAGCAGGCGGTAAAGGTGGACAAAATGTTAACAAAGTCGAGACCGCGGTTCGCATTACCCACATTCCTACAGGCATTTCAGTGCGTTGTAGTCAGGAGCGATCGCAGCTACAAAACAAAACCATAGCCCTGCAACTATTAAAAGCAAAACTACTAATTATTGCCAAAGAGCAACGTGCCCAGGAGGTTGCTGACATTCGTGGAGATATAGTTGAAGCAGCATGGGGCAATCAAATTCGTAACTATGTATTTCACCCCTATCAAATGGTTAAGGATTTACGCACAGGGATTGAAACTACAAATATCCAAGGTGTGATGAATGGAGAAATTGACTTTTTAATCCAAGGGTATTTAAGGCAACAAAATCAAGTGGGTTAAGGTCATTAATGTTATATAGATACTGAACTAGAAAACTTTAATAATATGAACAGGTATTTCTTTAAGCTTTCCCTACTGGGCTATTTAATTTTGTCGGGAATACCAAGTTTGCCAGTTCATGGTCAAGTACTCCAGTTTAGTGATGATCAGATTCGGCGATACGCGGGGGCGGCTTCGGCGATCGAAAAAAAACGAGATGATGTTTGGCGGCGGGCTAAAACCTATGAAGGCTGGGCTAGCTTGAAGAGTAAAGCTGATACCCAAGGTGTGACTGTGTGTGGACTCAAAAAATCAGAACAGCCACAAGTTATTACAAGTCTTTGTGCAGAGTTATTTGAATTTTCCGAGCAAGAAATTCGCCGTAATGGATTTTCTACTAATCGAGATTTTAATCAAATTACCCAAGCACAGCAGCAAAATAGTCAGTTGCAAAAACGGATTCAAGGGGAAATTTTAGAATTAACTAAATCTAACAAATAGAAATCACTTTCCTTCTATCCACAAATTCTAGAGCAAAGCAGGAAAGGAATATTTAAAACTTTATATGGACTAACTAAAAATTCTAGAAATGGGGTAAGTTTTAGTATATCCATTTCTCAAAGTCTAACATGCTAACAAATTCTAATAAGCCCCTCTTGAATGACGAATTAGACGGAGAATATGAAGATTTTGAATATACTTACCATAAACCTGGGAGCCCCCCAGGGACTCTGGTTATTGATGAAGATTCTACAATTCCCAATATATTTTTAATAGATTTCAATGCTGAAAATGCAGTAGGTGTTCAACTAACAACTCCTGAAGAATGCGCTCCCTATCTAGATACCCATTCTGTTTCTTGGGTAGATGTGCAAGGACTTGGCTCTGAGGCAGTTTTACAAAGATTAGGAGATGTCTTTAAATTACATCCTTTAGTTTTAGAAGATGTCGTAAATGTCCCCCAACGTCCCAAGGTAGAGGAATATGCTGATCAACAGGTAATTATTGCCCAAATGGTATCTCTAAAACCTGACGGCAAAGGATTTATCAGTGAGCAGGTGAGTTTTGTTTTGGGAAGAAACTATCTACTGACAGTGCAAGAAGAACCAGAATTTGATACGTTTGAACCGGTCAGACAGCGCATTCATAATAATAAAGGCAATATTCGGAAAGGGGGAGCTGATTATTTGACCTATGCTCTCCTAGACACTGTAATTGATGGATTTTTTCCAGTTCTAGAGAACTACGGAGAAAGGCTAGAGGAATTAGAAGACGAAGTTGTGGCGCATCCTAATAAGGCAACTTTAGATAAAATTCATAAAATCAAAAGAGAACTTCTACTTCTACGTAGGGCAATCTGGCCCCAAAGGGATGCTATCAATGCTTTAATTCGAGATGGTAGTGATTTGATTAGTCCTCCCGTTTATATCTATCTGAGGGATTGTTACGATCATGCCGTACAGATCATTGATATGGTTGAAACCTATCGAGAGCTTGCTTCTAACCTCATGGATGTTTATCTATCGTCGGTGAGCAATCGCATGAATGAAATTATGAAAGTATTGACGGTGATTTCCACAATTTTTATTCCTTTAACATTTATTGTAGGTGTATATGGCATGAACTTTGATACTGATCTGGCGGGAAATATGCCCGAACTGAAGATTCCCTATGGTTATACCTATTGTTGGGGTGTGATGATTACGATCGCCCTTTCTTTGTTATTCTTTTTTTGGCGATGAGGATGGCTATTTGGGTATAGTTCTATGTAGATTTTCAAAGCGATCGCTAAAAAATTCCTAATTCCATAATAAATTGTAACTATATTTATTCCTTCAATTAAATTCCAACCACTACAATATGGGTATCTCCAAAGGAGTAAATCCAGTATTAAATCTATGATTTACGATCTATCTTCCCTTAATAACAGCGGTTTCAGTAATAGTGAATGGTATCAGTTCATCGTAGAAGTAGCGACTGAGGGAATTTGGATTGTGAATCGAGATATGGAAATTATCTTTGTTAATCAGAAGTTGGCAGAGCTCTTGGGCTATAGCACTAGGGAAATGCATAGGAAGTCTCTATTCACTTTTATGGATATGGAGGCAATGGAGATTGCCGATCAGGAATTTTCCAAAAGATTGCAATCTAGTCAGTCTAGGGTTAGGAATGAATATGATTTTAGGTTTGTCAGGAAGGATGGAAAGGGAATATGGGCGATCGTAACGACTAGCCCCTTATTTGATCAAGAGTCCAACTACAACGGTTCCTTTGGAATGATTACCAATGTAACTGGGAGACGAAAACAGGAGCAAGATCTGAGGGAAAGTGAAGAGTACTATCGCCTTTTGGCAGAATATTCAACGGATATGGTTTCATGCCATCGTACGGATACTACCTTTACATATGCCTCTCCCATATGTTTAACCTTAACTGGTTATACTGCCGCAGAATTAATTGATCAAAAGATTCTAGATCTTATCCATCCTGAAGATCGAATCAAAGTAGAATTAATCCACTCTGTGACCTTGAAACATATTGGCATGGTTAACCGAGTCAGTTATCGCTTTGCCCACAAAGATGGGGAATATATTTGGTTGGAAATGACGAAAAGAGCCGTTATAGATCCCGATACAGATGAAATTAAAATTATTTGCTCCACCCGTGATATTCAAAAACGAAAGGAAATGGAGCACGCTCTGGAAAAAACTAATTCTCGTTTAACCTTGGCTTTAGAAACCAGTGCGATCGGAACTTGGGAATGGGATATTTCAACTGATAAAGTGATTTACTCTGAGCGAACCTGTGAGATTTTAGGATACCCTCATGAAGGTATGAATGGCAATAATTTAACTTATAAGAACCTAATTAGAGCGGTTCATAAACAAGACCGAGGTGAAGTGAAAACAGCATTACGGAATGCTATTTATAGTCTTAATGTATATGCCATTGAGTTCAGGGTATGGGCAGGTGATGGTAATTTAGTTTGGGTTGATGGTAGAGGCAAAGTGTATTGTGATAATAATGGTAATCCGATTCTAGTCATAGGCATAGTTATAGACATTACCAAGCGCAAAGAATCCGAACAGGAAATTAAGTATCAACTCCAAAAAGAACTGCTTTTGAAGCAAATTACGGAAAAGATTCGGTTTCAGTTCGATCTAAATGAAGTTTTTGCAACTACGGTAAAACTCTTGGCAGAAGTTTTTAAGGTGAATCGGTCTCTAGTTTATACATTTGATTCTGAGATTGAGTCGGGGATTCGAGTTGTGGATGAATATTTGCAACTAGGTTATGTGTCAATGTTAGGGATGGAAATTCCCTTATATAATAATGCCCATGCGACATTGGTTATGAGTTCGGATCGAGCGATCGCCATTGAAAATGTATATACAAACCCAGATTTACGCGAATTCGCTACCCTATGTGCTGAAATCGGTTTAAAGTCAGTTATAGTTGCCAGAACCTCCTCCAATGGACAACCCAATGGATTGATTAGCTTACATCAATGCGATCACTTTAGACAATGGACAAAAGAAGAAGTAGAGTTATTAGAAGTAGTGGCTGCAAGTATAGGAATTGCGATTAAGAAAGCACAACTGCTGGAAACCGAAAGATTACAAAAGCTACAGTTAGCCGCCCAAAATAAATCTCTGCAAGAGTCACAGCGAGCAGCAGAAGCTGCAAATATGGCAAAAAGTGAATTCCTTGCTATGATGAGCCATGAAATTCGGACTCCTATGAATGCGGTAATTGGCATCACAGAATTGATGTTAGATTCAAATCTAAGCGCTCAAGATCAAGAATACCTAGAAATGATTCGGGCGGGCGGACGGTCGTTGATTACGATCATTAACGATATATTAGATTTCTCTAAAATAGAATCTAACAAATTGGAGCTAGAGGAAACTTCCCTAGACCTATGGCATTGCATTGGCAGTGCTGTAGAAATATTAAAACCCACGGCGATCGCTAAATCCCTAGACCTAATTTATCAAATAGATCCACAAGTTCCTAAATTTATTCAAGGAGATAGCACTCGGATTAGACAAATTTTGATAAATCTGGTTGGTAATGCCATTAAATTTACGGAGATTGGACAAGTAGAATTGTCGGTGGAGATCGCAAAAATTCTAGAGCAAAATTTGTATGAATTAAAATTTACGATTAAAGATACGGGGATTGGTATTCCCGCCAACTTAATGAGTCGTTTATTTAAGCCCTTTAGTCAAGTAGATGCGTCTACAACCCGTCAACATGGTGGCACAGGATTGGGTTTGGCAATAAGTAAGAAACTCTGTGAAATGATGGGCGGGAGTATGTGGGTAGTCAGCCGTAGTGATTTTGATCATGGGGCAGATTATGAGACATTTCAATGTGTGGAAGAATTTCCACCTAGGGACTTTATGGCAACTTATCCTTCGCAGGTTGGCTCAACTTTTTACTTCACAATCACAATAAGTTCTATATCCTCTCCTGCCTCTTCCCCTATGCACCAAACCAACTTTATTGATCCACCTTTGGCGCAAAATCTCCCATTAAAAATCCTATTGGTAGAAGATAATTTAGTTAATCAAAAAGTTGCTCTTAAAATTTTAGGACGACTAGGATACAGTGCAGACCTAGCTGATAACGGCTTAAAGGCGATCGCTAATTTTCAATCATCCGCCTATGATGTAGTATTTATGGATATTCAAATGCCTGAAATGGATGGAATTACTGCCACACAATATATTCGCAAACTCAGTCAATCTGCAAATTGCCCCTATATTATTGCCATGACTGCAAATGCCATGATCGGCGATCGCGAAGCTTATTTAGAGGCAGGAATGAATGAATACATCAGCAAACCAATATCCATCGAGAAAATTGGTAATGCACTAATTCAAGTTCCGCTAAAGAATTATAATAAAAGATAGATAAAATAAGCGAAGAATTAACGCAGGAGAGGTAGGCAGACATTTTTAACTTTTAAAACACGAAGATAAGCGCAAAACATTTCATGAAGCAAAGCCGAATAGTTGATCTTAGAATTTACTACTTTTGTGGCGGTTTCTGGCAAAAAATTACTCGATCCAAAGCCCCTAAATCCCCAATTCTGGAGACTTTGATTTTCAGACCCCCCAGAATTGGGGGTAGGGGCTGGGTAGATTCTTTAACGGAAATCTCCTTAGCGGGGGCAGTGTTAATATGTAAAGCTTAATCTATACTTTTAGGCTATGCCTATTTTAGGTCGATTAAGATACAAAATCGTAACATCAAAACTTTTACTAATGACAAATTATTATCGAAAAGTAAGAAAAATTCTAAAGCAGATTTGGTTAATCCTAATTTTAGGTTTTGCTCTTTTAATAATTACGAATTTGTCATTTTTAATGGATAGCTTTCAGGCGATCGCCCAGCCAAACCGTTCTGAGATCAGAGGTGTATGGATTACGAATAATGATTTCAATATCCTCAGAGATCGCACTAAATTAAATGGGACTTTAACTAAACTCAAACAATTAAATTTTAACACCATATATCCAGTAGTTTGGAATGCTGGCTATGCCATGTTTCCGAGTATCACTGCCCAAAAAGTGGGAAGTCAAACCTTTCAATTTAGGGGTACCAATGGTCAGGACATTGTTGCTGATGTTGTGGCGCAGGGGCATAGTCAGGGATTATTAGTAATTCCTTGGTTTGAATTTGGGTTTATGGCTCCACCGACATCAGAATTAGCCACAAATCGCCGCAATTGGCTAACAGAAAAAAGAGATGGTAAACTTTCATCTTTCAATATAGAAGGCGAGGTAGTCTGGCTTAATCCCTTTCGCCCTGAAGTCCAAGAATTCATCACTAACCTTGTCCTAGAAGTTGTCACTAATTACAATGTCGATGGCATTCAATTTGACGATCACATGA
>JBBQHY010000121.1:0-6921 GCA_038324415.1 Pseudanabaenales cyanobacterium
TCCTGAGCAAAAAACGCAATTAAGCCAGAATATTCGATTTCAAATCAATCGTTAACGGAGAAATTATGTTTAAGTCTATATTTGGTTTATCTATCGGTTTAGTCTTTTTAAGTGGTACTTTACCAGCAATCGCAGGCACTGTCACTGGGTCAAAAGGTATTACTGGAACTGGAAGTGCAGTTGTAGTCCCCAATAAGCAGGGCGGCTAAACTGAAAGCGGTTCGGGAACTGTAAACGCAGTCAATGGCGATATTGCAACTGGAAATGGCAAGGTAACTACTAATGGCAAAAATTCCGCTACTTATAGCGGTAATGGAACCGTAACTACCAAAAACGGAACAACCTATACAGGGACAATAACTGGGACTTCTAGTTACGATTCTACAACTGGATATAGTGGGCAAAACAACACAACTGTAAATGGCAATAATTACAGCTCTACCACAGAAAATGTTACATCCACTGTTACTTCACCTACTGGGACTAAGACCTTTGCGAAACCAGTTGGGAAATAATCTCTGACTTCCACAAAGCAATGGGGTGTATCTTGCACCCTTTTTTAAGCTCAATTAATGTAATGTTAATTTTATGGACTATCTTCTCACTATTCGGTTTTTGCCATTATTTGCAATCTTGATATTACTGGAAGTTATATTCTTAATTAAGGGCGATCGCCTAAATTCTTATTCGTGGCAAGAGAGTTTGGCATCACTTTATATATTAATCGGTCATCATCTCAGTGGTCTTCTGGGAAAGATCGTTCTGACTGGCATATTTACGATTCCTTACCAATACCGATTTTTTACAATTCCGTTGAATACTTGGTGGGGCATAGTTTTGCTTTTCATCGGATTAGAGTTCGTTTATTATTGGAATCATCGCCTATCCCATCAGATGCGGTGGTTTTGGGTAACTCATGCGGTACATCATTCTTCCGAGCATTTTAATTTATCTGCCGCCTATCGGCTAAGATGGACAGGCTGGTTATCGGGAAATTTCCTCTTCTTTTTGCCTTTGATCTGGTTGGGGTTTCCGCCAATTGCGATCGCTCTGGGATTAGCTATAAAATTAACTTATCAGTTTTGGATTCACACAGAGTTGATTCCCAAGTTAGGGATTTTAGAATTATTCTTTAATACACCTTCTCACCATCGCGTCCATCACGCCTCTAATTCTGAATATATTGATCGCAATTATGGCGGAATTCTGATTATATTCGATCGCATGTTTGGCACCTATGCTGAGGAGAAACCTACAAATCTCCCAATTTATGGTTTAACTTATCCAATACATTCCTATAATCCATTCAAAATTACATTTCAGGAATGGCATCGGCTATTTCAAGATCTATCTAAAGCTAAGACTTGGGGTGATCGTTCTAAGACTATTTGTGGAAGACCAGCATAAAGCTAAATATGGCACTACCAAATGTTTAGCCCCTTCTTACTTCCCAATCAAAAATAAATAGGACTTACTCACTCAAATTTATAGAAACATACTAGGAGGGAGTTTGAGGGCTGTGCTCCACCCCCCTAAATCCCCCAATTCAGGAGGCAGAAACGACTGAAACGAAGACGGGTAGACTTGTATGTACACCGTAGCCTTTCAATAGAGGTTTTCTTTTTATAATGCGTAAGTCCTAATGTATAGATATTATGTTTGTGGAGACTGCGCCGAATAGTGAGATGGGGTTCTTCATCTTTATCCCGTCCTAACTCAACTGCTAGTTACTCCCTTCCCAGTCAAAGATTAGTCTTTTGGGGGTTAAGGGGCTGCGCCCCTTAACCCCATTTAAACTATGTATATTTCTATGATGGGAAGGGAGTAATATAGCTCCTATGCCAAAACTGCGATCAAGATAACTTATTTCTTGGTAAAAGTTAGATTGAAATCCGCCCTGTAGGAGTTAATTTTTTCTCTGCTAACCAATGAAGATTATACATTCGACTTTGATAGCGACCGCCACCATCACACAAGATCGTCACAATCACTTTACCTTTTCCCAACTTCCTAGCCAGCTTTACTGCCCCTACTACATTTAAAGCTGCGGAACTTCCCAAGAATAGACCATCATATTTAAGTAAATAATGTGCCATTTCGATCGCTTCTAAATCACTACCTTGAAAAGCTCCATCTAGTTGGGCACGATAAAAATTAGCTGTACCTCGATTAATGCCAATTCCTTCCGTAATTGAAGTACCCTCCGCCTTAAAAACTCCCTCGGTAACGTAACTAAATAGTCCAGACCCTTGGGGGTCAATTAAATAACTAGCAATATTAGGATTTTTCTCTTTTAAATAAGCGGTAACGCCACCGATAGTGCCGCCTGTCCCTGAAGACATAACAATGCCATCTACCGCCCCGCCTGTTTGTTGCCAAATTTCAGGTGCAGTAGTTTGATAGTGGGCATCAGAGTTAGCTATATTTTCAAATTGGTCAGCCCAAAAAGCATTTTCTATACTCTGCGATCGCCTCTGGGCAGTGTGATAAAAATGATTAGGATTAGCAAAAGCCACAGGCTCCACCAATTCCACCTCGGCTCCAAGGGTATTCAATAAATCAATTTTTTCAGGCGATTGGTTACTAGGCATAACAATTACGCACCGATAACCCTTAGCATTTGCCACCAAAGCTAGCCCAATCCCCGTATTACCTGCTGTACCCTCAACTATGGTACCACCGACCTTGAGCTTGCCATCTTTCTGCGCTTGCTCCACCATAAACAAAGCAGCTCGATCTTTAACGCTTCCACCTGGATTTAAAAACTCAGCTTTACCTAAAATCCTGCAACCTGTAAGCTCAGATAATGAATGAATTTCAATTAAAGGAGTGTTACCGATCGCTCCTGCAAAGCCCAAACGGATATTAGTAGTCATTTTAAGATTTAGATTAAAAGCTCTACTATTCTAATTTTTTAATAACCCTGGAATATATTAATTGCAAGATAAATTAAAGGAAAAAGAGCTAAAAACTATTACCTATTCGATTAATCTTTTCCCAATTAAAGCTTACTGGTGTTAGGGGGCGTTGGGTTAAGGGGTGAAACCCTTAACCCAATTTCAATTAACTATATTCTTATAGTAGGAAGGGAATAGTAATAATTAGTAAAATTACCTAACCCCCCGCATCTCTCTCTTAGGAAGAAAAGGTAAGAGAGTTTTCGCTTCTTTAACTGAAAGTACTCACTAAACTAGAATTTGAGTTTCGGAGATTAGGAGTAAATCAAGCTATTAGCTATTGAGCTTACTTAAAGAAAAGGTATAAAGACCAGTTTGTCCAGGAACGCTATACCATCTTGTTTCAATTTTGCCTTTAGAAAGATTTTTGGTGACTCTTTCCTTAGCCATTCTGAATAAATCTGATGGTAAATCACCATGTAATTCTTTAACAACTTCATCAGCGTTAAGCTTTTGACCTTGATGATTTTCTAATACCTGAGCGATCGCTTCTAGGAGGATTTTACCTTGAAAGGCGGGACGTAGAATTAGAATATCACTTGGCTTTGACTTAGTAGGTGATGATTTAGCTTTAGCTTTACCTCTGGGAGCCTTAACTACAGGTGTAGCGGCGGGATTAGCAGGACTGAATATAGCTGGCTTTACTCTTTTTTTGGAAGTCGGAGTAGAAATCTCCTTAACAACTATTGGTTCTTTAGATTCTAGGGGCGATTCTTCAGCGATAGAAGGAACATTAGGACTCTGTAAAAGAGCTTTAACATGAGCTAATTGCGAAGTAGCATGCTCAACTAGTCCTTGGTAGTAGCTTTGAAGATCTTGTAAATTTGATTGCAGATCAGAAGGGAAATCGAGGTTCATAGACAAAATGGAATAACAACTTTAAAACATCATAGAATAGGAATGAGGAATTTTATCTATCTTTTTTAAAATTCTTTCAGAAATTCCAAAAATCTTCTCACTTAATTCAATTTTGCAGTGGTCGTCTATTTGAAAATGCTGCTGGCAAGTTGTTAAGATGAAAACCTAACGGGTAAAGTCACTGTAAATATTGTGCCAATCCCAAGATCGCTTTTCACAGAGATTTGACCATTTTGCAGTTCTACACACTGCTTCGTAATTGCGAGTCCTAGACCATTGCCTTTAATTGCACCTACATTTTGCGAACGAAAAAAAGGTTCAAATAATCTTCCTTGATCTTCTGGAGGAATGCCGATGCCGCGATCGCTGACTTGGAAAGTTACTTCTGTATCAGAATTTACATCAAAATTTATAGTGGAGTAGTTAATTTCAAGCTCAATTAATCCGCCATTAGGGGAATACTTAATGGCATTGGAGAGAAGATTGATCAAGATATACTCCAGAAAGCTTTGATCGATATGAACAATGGGATTTTCATTGGGGCTGAAGCAATGAATTTGGTAGTTGTCCCCTGCCACTAATTGCAGATCTTGAGTTAAATCACAACAAAACATATATAGGTCAATATCTTGCAGATTTAGACTTATACTTCCTGATTCCACTTTGGTTAGGGTCAGGGCATGATCTAGAAGCGTTGTCATTTGGGCGATCGCTTTTCGGATGCGCTGAAAACGGTCTTGTTTTTTTTGTTTAGACCATACCTCTGATTCAGTCTCTAGCAAGTCAGCAGATAGATTAATGTTAGTTAAAGGATTACGAAATTCATGGGAAATCATTGTGATAAATGCCGACTTTAAGTCACTTAGGGCTTGGGTGTCGGATTGCAGCTTTTTGCAGCATTGCAAGGCTTTGACTAGTTCTAGGTCAAATTTATGCTTGTGTAGGGCAATTTCAATTGTAGCTTTGAGTTCTTGGGGGCGAAAAGGCTTAATCAAATAGGCCAATGGTTGGGCAGATTTTGAGCGTTGGAGGGTTCTCTCGTCGGAGTAAGCGGTCATATAGACTATGGGAATCTCTAGCTGTGAATAAATTGCTTCAGCCGCCGTAATGCCATCAATTTCACCTTTGAGTACTATGTCCATAAGCACTAAATCAGGGAAAGTAGATGTAGCGTAGACGATCGCATCTGCCCCCGAGTCGACAATGCCACTAATCTCATAGCCATCTTCCACTAAGCGATCGGCAAGATTTTCAGCCACGATCGCTTCATCTTCAACGATTAAAATTCTGGACTTCATTATGGTTTCATTACCAGATTCAGATTTAAGAATAGATCCAGTACTAAGCATATTCATACTCGAATTAAGGAGATTTAATCTGGGATTTGATTAGAGGCTTAACATCAGCAAAGGTGATGCTAAAGCTAGTACCTGAACTTTGGCTAAGAGTAATAGTTCCATCTATTTGTTTAGTTAAGATCCGAATTAGTCTTAAGCCTAAGGAATTAACCTTGTACCAGTCAATCTGAGGCGGCAGACCAATACCGTTATCACTAATCACCAAATTTAAGAGATGTTCTTTCTGATGTAACTGAATTTGAATTTCCCCCTGATTACGACCTAGAAATGCATATTTTAAAGAATTAGAGACAATTTCATTTAAGATCAAGCCGCAGGGAATAGCGGTCTGAAATCTAACATTCACTGGCTCTACATCAAAAATACACTTAATTTGATTGCGATTCACCCCATAGGACGAGAAAAGATTTCCGACTAAGTTCTTGAGATATTGCTCAAAGTCTATATGTTCAAACTTTGGTGATAAGCATAACTGCTCGTGAATCAGAGCCATGGAATGAATACGATTTTGGCTATCAGTAAATAGATTAATCATGCGCTCGTCTTCTGTGCTGCGGGCTTGGAGTTCTAGCAAACTCACAATTATATGAAGATTATTTTTAACTCGATGGTGTATTTCCTGCAACAGTAGTTCTTTTTCGGCTAGAGAGTTGGCAATTAACTCCTGATAATCCTTTTGCTTGGTAATGTCTCGAATCATCATCAGGACGTGGATAATCTGACCGTCTTGATCTTTAACTACAGAGGCATTGATGGCTACCCATAGGATTTGACTATTTTTTTTAGTACAGCGTTGCTCTAACTGATAGCTAGAAACTTGCCCTTGATAGAGATATTTGGCGAGGCGCTCGCTTGCTTCTTGATCTTGGGAATGGGTCATAAAACCTAGGGAATTATTAATCATCTCTAATTCTGAGTATCCCAACATCTGGGTGAAGACAGCATTAATTTTGATTACTTTCCGATCTAATCCTAAAATTGCCATACCAATGGGACTTTCTTCAAAAATTTTGCGAAACCTTTCCTCACTTTGCATTAGATCTTGAGCTGCTTTGGCGCGATCGCTAATATCTTCAACCATATTAATGAAGTAGCGGACATTGCCAAGGGAATCTCGAATACTTGCAGCTGTTTGACTGACCCATAGAGGATCTTGATCTTTTTTAGAGTAGCTCTTTTCGAGGTGATACTGATTGATCTCGCCCCGTCTAATCTCGATCATTAGGTCTTTTTCTAGGGAGATATCTTGAGAAGGGGTGATTTCAAAAACTGATAGCTTCTTTAATTCTTGATCTGTATAGCCGAGCATTTGGCAGAGAGCGGAATTAACTTGAATATATTTACCATCTAAGCCGACCAAACTAATACCAATGGGAGAATCTTCAAAAATATGTCGAAACTTATCTTCGCTTTCCCGTAATGCCACGGTTGCTAATTTGCGCTCAGATATTTCGACTAATAGCTCTTGGTTAATATGTCTTAGGGATTTAGTGCGATCGCTGATCTGGACTTCTAATTCTAAGTTGTCCCTTTGCATGGCTGTAGTTTTCTGTTGGTAATTCCCTAGGACTTGTTTAAGCACATCGACTTCGCTAATTACGCCCACTAAATTTTGGTCGATCACGATCCCATGGCTTAACTGGTTTTGGTGAAGTAGGGAAAGGGTTTGCTCTAGATCCTCTGGAACTTCTGTAAAGATTAGTTGATGAGGATTTATGATTTCAGCGATCGCCTTGTCTTGCCAATTC
>JBBQHY010000122.1:0-6884 GCA_038324415.1 Pseudanabaenales cyanobacterium
AAAACTCCAGCCACCTTCAAACCACAATGCTAAACTCCGAGCAAATCTGACCGCACCTAAAGGCATTCTGGCAGTACGAGCGTTGCGATTGGAGAATCTTTCACATTGCTGAATAATTTCACTAGGTGACCAAGCTTTTAATCCCGAAATTGGTAGGGTTTGACGAATAGCTTCGGGGCTAGAAAGGGCAGCGACGGCAAACTTGGCAATATCTTGGGTACTCATATAGGCGATCGGGGCATCTTCGGCTCCAATCCAAATCGTTTGATTTTCTAAAAGCGGGATCCCATATTCGGAAATCAGATTTTGGAAGAAGCCACAGGGTTTGAGAATTGTGTAATTTAATTTTGTTTCAGCTAAAAATTTCTCGGTGCAGTTCTTAATATCCATCAACGGTACATTAGGATATTTTTCGGCATTGAGAATCGAAAAAAATATGAAACGTTCAATCTCGGCTTTTTCTGCGGCTTGAATTAACGCAACTTTTCCTTCCCAATCTACTTTTCTGATCCGAGCAGGATCGGTTGCCCTTGTTGTTGCGGCATCAATGATCATGGTTGCGCCAGCGATCGCTTTGGTAATCGTATCAGGCTTGGTTAAACTTCCGATCACTAGGTCGGCACCCCATTCCTTTAAGAAAGCTGCTTTTTGGGGATTACGAACTAAACATTTGACTTTCAGCCCCTGATCCAACGCATGGCGAGTAATCTGGCGACCAATGGTACCTGTAGCCCCAACGATCAGTAAGGTCATATAATATAAATTTTAAAAAATCGGAATTGTTAACATTTATAAATCTAGCAGATAAAATTACCAGATTAACCGACCAGTTATATTGAACAGATATTAAAAAGAAAATAACCAATCTCAACCTACCTAACGAAAATCTAGAACTGTGAAAAATTTAATTACCAACTCCAAGCTTAATTTAGCGAACATCCTTAATAATTTAGATTTACCCGCAGCCGATTGGATAGGACTAAGAGAAGTCAGGGAAACTAATACTACGCGCTATGTCAGAGATGGCAAACCTCAGTCAAATGGGCGTAATCAGACTCACGGCATAATGGTCGAAGTCTTGGCAAATGGGCAATTTGGCTATGCTAGTACTAATCAATTAGATTTAAGTACCATTCAAACTACCGCAACTCATGCCTGCAATCAAGCGATCGCCGCTTCTAAATGGGCAATTCATAATTTTACAACTGCTCAAAGACCAAAAGCGATCGGGCAGTACTGTTCACCTTTTCAAGTTCCCCTAGAAGCTATGACAGCAGAGGAGATTAATGACTTATTGATTAAAGTTTGTGAGGCTCTAAAGGTTTCCGACAAAATTGTGAAAACCACTGCCTACATGGTGGCGACTGAGACCGAGACCCAGTTTGTCAGCAGCAATGGCTCTGATATTTATCAAAAATTCCTGCTGCTTGCCACGGATTATGCTGCTGTGGGACAGGATGGCAATATTATTCAACGCCGTGGGGATAATGGTCAACTGGCTCGGTGTAATCAAGCAGGACTGGAGTTAATGGATCAAGAAGCTGTATTAAGTCGAGCTCAGGTGATTGGTGCCGAAGTTTTAGAGTTATTGAATGCCGAAGATTGCCCGATCGCCACAACATCTCTAGTTTTAGCCCCAGATCAAATGCTTTTACAAATTCATGAAAGTATCGGCCATCCCCTCGAAATAGATCGAATTTTGGGCGATGAGCGTAATTATGCGGGCAGTAGTTTTTTGAAATTAGGAGACTTTGGCAATTTAGTTTACGGTTCTGAACTTATGAATATTAGTTTCGATCCAACTATAAGCGGTGAGTATGCCAGCTATGGCTTTGATGATGTGGGGATGCCTGCTACTAAGGAATATTTAATTAAAGATGGATTGTTACTAAGAGGTTTAGGCAGTTATGAAAGTCAGGAGCGATCGCAGATTTCAGGAGTAGCCAGTGCTAGAGCTTGTTCGTGGAATCGCCCCCCCATCGATCGCATGGCAAACTTAAATTTGGAGGCAGGAACTAGCAGCTTCGATCAAATTATTAGTAGCGTTGAACATGGAATTTATATGCAATCTAATCGCTCTTGGTCAATTGATGACTACCGCAATAAGTTTCAATTTGGCTGTGAATATGCTCAGTTAATTGAAGAGGGTAAGCTGACTAAAACCATACGCAATCCGAATTACCGAGGTATTACTAATCAGTTTTGGCGCAGTTTATCTAAGGTAGGCGATCGCTCAGAATTCTACGGATCGCCGTTTTGTGGCAAGGGTGAACCCAATCAAACTATCCGTGTGGGTCATGCTTCCCCTGTGTGTCTATTTGAAAATATTGAAGTCTTCAGCTAAAAAGATTCGGCACTCAATTCTGCGACTGCGAAGGGAGTATCTACATTAGTACGTAGGCTGTTTCTGGAAAAAATTACCCAATCCTAACCCCCTAAATCCCCAATTCTGGGGACTTTGATTTTCGGAACCCCCAGAATTGGGGGCAAGGGGCTGGGTAGGTTCTTTAAAGGAAATCTCCATACCTCATGAATTAGGACAAACTAGGCGGGGCTTCTATATTTGATTTTTGGTTGTTATGGTATGCGATCGCCTTAATTCCGATCTTAAAATTGACTTTGGATTGATAACGTATAAAGATTAATGAAATATAAAATTTCTTTAAAATAATTTTGAACTTGTTAGGAGTAGTCAATAAAATTTGTTTGAACTTCTTCACACTTAAGGTATAGAAGCACACTTTATAATGATTAATTTGACGGAATTTTTAGTTCAAAAAAGCTGGTGGATTCCCTGCTATGGACTGATTGGTGCACTTTTAACACTGCCTTGGGCAACAGGTGTAGTCAAGCGTACAGGTCCTCGTCCTGCGGCATATATTAATTTATTAATGACTTTAGTGGCATTTGTCCACGGCACGATCGTATTTCGGACAATTTGGCATCAACCACCCCAGTTATTGACCTTTGAATGGCTTCAGGTTTTAGATCTCAATCTCACCCTAAGCCTTAATATTTCCATGGTTAATATGGGGGCGATGGAGCTAATTACGGGCTTAAGCTTGCTCGCTCAGTTTTTTGCCCTTGGCTATATGGAAAAAGATTGGGCATTAGCAAGGTTTTTTGCCCTGATGGGTTTCTTTGAAGGCACCATGAGTGGTTTAGCAATTAGCGATTCATTGTTACTTAGCTATGCCCTGCTAGAAATATTAACCCTATCTACCTATCTATTAGTTGGCTTTTGGTACGCCCAACCTTTGGTGGTAACTGCTGCCCGTGATGCCTTCTTAACTAAGCGGGTTGGGGACGTGATTCTGCTGATGGGAATTGTGGCTTTGGCATCGATCGCTGGGGATCTAAATTTCCCCAGCTTGTATAAATGGGCAGAAACCGCAGAATTAGCACCACCGATCGCTACTTTATTAGGTTTAGCTTTGGTTGCAGGACCTACAGGTAAATGCGCTCAATTTCCTTTACACCTGTGGCTAGATGAAGCAATGGAAGGACCTAATCCTGCTTCAATTTTGCGAAATTCCGTGGTGGTGGGCTGTGGGGCATACGTTTTAATTAAATTGGAACCGATTATTGCCATCTCGCCAATAGCATTAAACGCATTGGTTGTGATTGGTTCTGTAACTGCGATTGGGGCATCTTTAGTGGCGATCGCCCAGATTGATATTAAACGAGCTTTTTCCCATACCACCAGTGCCTATTTAGGTTTAGTATTTGTAGCTGTGGGTATGAATCACTTAGATTTTGCTTTGATTTTGCTATTCACCCATGCGATCGCCAAAGCATTGCTATTTATGAGCGTGGGTGGAATTATTTCCACAACTCAAAATCAAGATTTAACGGAACTAGGGGGATTATGGGCAAAAATGCCCGCTACAACCACATCTTTTTTGATTGGCTCCGTTAGTTTAATTGCTTTACCTCCTTTTGGGGGTTTTTGGTCTTTGCTCCAAGGGTTAGAAGATTTTTGGGATCAGCCTTGGGCTGTAGTACTGATCCTGATGGTGAATGCCTTGACTACCTTGGGCTTAACTAGGGTGTATCGCCTAGTATTTCTAGGAAAGCCTCAACCCAAAACTCGTCGTGCGCCCGAAGTGCCTTGGACGATGGCAGTACCAATGGTGTCTTTAATTTTTATCTGTATCCTGATTCCCATGATTATGCAAAGTCTGGGGCTATTAACAAGTTGGGCAGAAATTAACAAACCTGCGGTCTTGGCATTAGTAACTTCTAGTATGACGGGTGTGGCGATCGGCAACAATCTTTACCTACATAAGGCATGGTCAAGATCTTTGCAACTACCTTGGCGCATGACCCAAGATTTACTGGCATACGACTTTTATATAGATCGCCTTTACCGATTAACCGTAGTTTTTGCCGTAAGTCGAATCTCTCAAATTAGTGCATGGGTAGACCGCTACGTAGTTGACGGCTTTGTAAATTTTGTAGGCTTATCTTCAATTTTTAGTGGAGAAAGCCTGAAATACACTACATCTGGGCAATCTCAGGGCTATATATTAACCATTCTGCTAAGTTTAGGTCTTTTCACCCTATTCATCTCATGGTCAGTTTCGTAAAAATTTCCAAGTCTAGAAATTAAAAGTTTAGAAATTAATTTATGCTCAGTGTTCTAATTTTAATTCCCTTCATAGGAGTGGTGATCATTGCCTTTTTGAGTTTATGGGGCGGTGCTAAAAATACCGATCAAATTAAAAATATGGCTCTAGTCTTGATGGCGATCGCCCTTGGCTGGACAATATTTTTAGGATTTCAGTTTGATTTAACAGATCTCAAAGTGCAGTTTCAAGAATCCTTACCTTGGATAGATACCCTAGGTTTAAGCTATGAAATCGGAATTGATGGATTATCCTTCCCTTTAATTGCTTTAAATAGTCTGCTCACGGTCATTGCAATTTACTGTACAGAAGACTCGATTAAACGACCTAGGTTATATTACAGCTTAATGTTTTTGCTCAATGCTTCCGTTGTGGGGGCATTTCTCTCTCAAAATCTCTTGTTATTTTTCCTTTTCTATGAACTAGAACTTATTCCTTTATATCTGCTCATTGCCATTTGGGGAGGTGTCAAAAGAGGCTATGCCGCCACAAAGTTTTTAATTTATACCGCCGTTTCAGGAGTTCTAATCCTCGGTACATTTCTGGCAATGACTTGGCTCAGCAATTCTCCTAACTTTGATTATGCAGAGCTTCTGATTAAATCCATTCCCCTCGGACAGCAGCTACTCCTGCTCGGTGGGATTTTAATAGGCTTTGGCATCAAAATTCCCCTTGTCCCTTTCCATACTTGGCTCCCTGATGCCCACGTTGAAGCCTCTACACCAGTTTCAGTTCTCTTGGCAGGGGTTTTACTAAAACTTGGCACCTACGGATTATTGCGGTTTGGCTTAGGACTATTTCCAGAAGCTTGGGCAGTTTTAGCTCCTTGGTTAGCAACTTGGGCAGCAGTTACGGTTTTATATAGTTCGTTTACAGCGATCGCCCAAACCGACATGAAAAAAATTGTTGCCTATAGTTCCGTTGCCCACATGGGATATGTACTATTAGGAGCCGCCGCTATGACTGATTTGGGTATTCTTGCCTCTATCTTTCAAATGGTTAGTCATGGCTTAATTTCCGCGATGCTGTTTTTACTGGTCGGCGTGGTTTATCAAAAAACTGGTAGCCGCGATTTGGATGTACTCAGAGGACTTCTAAATCCCGAACGGGGATTACCTCTAATTGGGACTCTCATGATTACTGGCGCTATGGCAAGTGCGGGGATTCCGGGGATGGTGGGCTTTATTTCGGAATTTCTTATATTTAAAGGGAGTTTCTCCACTTTTCCGATTCAAACTCTATTCTGCATGATTGGTACTGGTTTAACAGGGGTTTATTTGCTAATCCTCCTCAATCGCGCATTTTTTGGCAGACTAGCCGATTCCTACTCTAATCTCCCAACCGTCACATGGAGCGATCGCCTTCCTGCAATTGTCCTAGCCATCTTGATCGTTATTTTAGGAATTCAACCCAGTCTAATGGTGCGCTGGAGTGAATCAACCGCTATTTTACTTGCACCTTCTAGTTCCAAGCTTGAGCAAGTCTCATCAATTATCATTAGATAAAGGAAAGCCTAATCTCAAATCCGAGATACAATCATTTCATTGAATAGTAAGAGCCATGATCCAAACTGAAGTACAGGCTGATAATCAATATTTTATAAAACAGTTCGTAACTTGGGAGCAGTTCAAAACTCTTGAATCTGCTTTTACCGAAATTGACGGCGTACGGTTAATTTATTGCGAAGGAGTATTAGAAATCGTGGGTATTGGCAGACTACATGAAATGATTTGTACCCTGATTGGGTCGTTATTAATGTCATATTTCACATTCAAGCGCATTCGGTTTGTGTCTACAGGAGCCTATACCCAGTCGGTTAAAGGACGTACAGAATTTCAAGCGGATTTATCCTATTGTTTTAATTCGGAAAAAGAGGTTTCTGACCTATGTATTGAGGTGGTGGTGACTAGTGGCAATGTAACCAAGCTCAGAAAGTACCAGTTGTTAGCCGTTCCTGAAGTTTGGTTTTGGGAAGAGGGAAAGATTAGGATTTATTGCTTGCAGGATGGGGATTATTTAGAGATGCAAGGTAGTTTGGGTTTGCCCGATTTGAATATTGAGCATTTGGAAAAATGTCTATTAATGGATTCTCAGTTAGATGCAATGTTGGCTTTTAGCGATCGGTACAAGATTGGTTAATGCCAACTTTAAAATTTCCTAACTTATTCCCAGAGGATTTGCCCAAAATTATTCAAAGGTCGAGATTGGTTTATTGTGATGGAAAGTGGAGAGAGGTGATGTCAAATCAAAAAAGCC
>JBBQHY010000123.1:0-6873 GCA_038324415.1 Pseudanabaenales cyanobacterium
ACCCAATGAATGGTCAATAGTAAATGATAAGCATCGCGCCAATAGGAATTATCACTGCCTAGACGGATCACATTTAAAGATGGACTTTGACTGCGTTTGACAATGCGCGATCGCCGAGGAGAATTTGATGGAGATGCCTGAGAGTTAGGATTAGTAGCCAAGATATAGACTCCAGAAACTATCTAATTCTATTGATAAATTGGGACTTCTGGCACAAGAGAGTTAAAATTACACGTTACAGACCTGATTTCCCATAACTTTTTGCCATGTATTGCGACTATTTAGTCAAAATTCTCACCGCCAATGTCTATGATGTTGCCCAAGAGACTCCTCTAGAATACGCTGCTAATCTTTCTGCAAGGCTGAATAATCGGCTTTTACTAAAGCGGGAAGATATGCAATCTGTCTTTTCCTTTAAGCTGCGGGGTGCCTACAACAAAATGGCAAAGTTATCGCCTGAACTATTGGCGCAGGGAGTAATTGCGGCATCGGCGGGTAATCATGCTCAAGGAGTGGCACTAGGGGCAAAAAAGCTAGGCACAAAAGCCACGATCGTTATGCCTGTAACCACACCCGAAGTTAAAGTTAATGCTGTTAGGGCTTTAGGCGCAGAGGTCATCATGTTTGGGGATTCCTTTGATGATGCCTATGGCTATGCTCGAAAATTAGAAATCACCCAAGGCTCCACCTTTATTCATCCCTTTGACGATCCCGATGTGATTGCGGGACAGGGAACCATTGGCATGGAAATTTTACGGCAATGCCAGCAACCGATCGCCGCAATTTTTGTAGCAATAGGAGGAGGTGGATTAATTGCAGGAATTGGCGCTTATGTAAAACGGCTACGTCCAGACATAAAAATTATTGGCGTAGAACCCGTCGATTCCGATGCCATGTATCAATCTCTAAAGGCAGGAAATCGAGTGCGATTGGATCAAGTCGGATTATTTGCCGATGGTGTGGCGGTGAAGGAAGTAGGAAAAGAAACCTTCCGTTTGTGTCAGATGTATGTGGATGAAGTAATGCTAGTTGATACCGATGACACCTGTGCTGCGATTAAGGATGTGTTTGAAGATACGAGGTCAATTTTAGAACCTGCTGGAGCTTTAGCGATCGCTGCTGCTAAAATTTATGTGGAACGGGAGCAAATCCAAGGGCAAACCCTAATTGCGATCGCCTGTGGTGCAAATATGAACTTTGATCGCCTGAGATTTGTGGCTGAACGTGCCGAATTTGGAGAAGATCGAGAAGCGATTTTTGCCGTAACTATTCCTGAAACTGCGGGTAGCCTGAGTCAATTTTGTGAATGTATTGGTAGGCGTAATCTGACCGAATTTAATTACCGCATCGCTGACGCTGAAACTGCCCATATTTTTGTGGGAATGCAAATTGCTAACCGTGCCGATGCCAATAAAGTTGTGGAAACCTTTGAAATTAATGGCTTTAAAACCCTAGACCTCAGTGATGATGAGCTTACTAAGCTGCATTTACGCCATATGGTCGGTGGGCGATCGCCCTTAGCCAGTCATGAACTGCTCTATCGGTTTGAGTTTCCCGAACGTCCGGGGGCATTAATGAAATTTGTCGATTCAATGAGTCCCAATTGGAACATTAGTTTATTTCACTATCGTAATAACGGTGCAGACTACGGCAGAATTGTCGTGGGTATTCAAGTCCCTCCCGATGAGATGAAAGAATGGCAAAGCTTTTTAAATGAATTGGGCTATCGTTACTGGGATGAAAATCAAAATCCCGCCTATAGACTATTTTTAGGCTAGGATACTAAGCACTAACTGTAATTTGCCAATAACTTAAGGTTATGAAATTTGGGGTTATATTTACATTCTTACTAGGGCTAATACCTGTGGCAACGCAGGCACAGAACCCTGATACACCCATTCCTATACAGCCATCCCAACCTAGTTTATGGTGGCAGAGCGATCGCCTCAGTCAAGGACTAATCGAAGATTGGGTAATAGACTCAGATACCAAACTGATTCGGCTCAAGATTAATACTCAAGTCTGGTTGGCAGCAGACTACATTAAGAGATATTCGGTTATGCAGAAACTTGGAACTGTAGCACGCCAAAATAACTATGACGTTCTTTTAGAAAATAATCGGCAGATCAAATTAGCTGAATATAAATATGTGGAAGGGAATTGGCAAATTACTCCACCCTTCCTTGGTACTAATCCTTTTAGCGCTAACAATGGTATCTTTTTTGGGTTGCGATGAATTAATCTTGGAACCTATGATATCGGCTTCCCATCCCATCATTCATAGAAATAAAGATGTAATTCGGACATTGGAATATACTTACTCGCCTGTCTAGCGATCGCGCGACAAGTTCCTGTATCAAGTTGACTGTAATTTGGGACTGTAAGTGTTTCTTTTCCTATCGCCGTAACACGTCTTAACTTAATATGGCTTCCTCTTTGACTATGGATTTCAAAGCCAAAATGCTGCATAATTGCGATAACTTCTACCCCTGACATTCTCTTTAATCTAGGCATACTCAGGCTGTAGCTCAAATGTAATCAAAATGGTCGGCTGTGCGACCAAGCCGAACTCAGTCAAGTCCTCACCTTCCAGATGTAAAGCGATCGCCTCTTTTAAATTACTAACCACTTGGTCGAGGGTCTGTCCTTGAGTGATTACAGAAATTTCAGCACATTCTGCCACATAGCCAGATTGTTCGCCATATCGAATTAAAGAATGAATATTTTGCAGTAATCTCATGTATTTAGGGCTGAATGTGATTTTTCAAAGATAAATTTAATCCGTACTCTAACAGCTATTAGACTATATCGCAGACCAGTCTGAACTTAGCTAGATTCAATTTTATATCTTAGAAATAATTCGTTTTCGTGTTGATAGAGCGATCGTAACTTAAGATTAGGTAGCTCTGCCATTCCATAGTCTTTGCCGCCAATAATTGTTGTATTTTTAACTCCTCCCACTAATTTGGGACAGAATGTTAAAAATAGCTCGTCACTCCAACCTGCGGAAATAAATTCAAAGTTGATACTAGCTCCGCCCTCTACCATCAGTCTTTTAATTGCTAACTTTTGCCAGAGTAAGTTTAGGATTTGGCTAAAATTATTGATATCAGGAGAAAGTCTGAAAACCTGTGCTTTTTCTGCCAAGATTTTTTCGGCTTCTGAACTTGCCCCTGCCCCTAAAAATACAACCCGTAAATCTTTTCCTGCTTGCCAAAACCTATGATCTAAAGGTAAATCACCACTATTACTAACTACTATGCCCAAAGGTTGACCCAAAAAGTGTTGCAATCTCTCTGGCAATAGTTCGGTCGATACTGTGGGAATAAAGGGATCTGCTCTTAAGGTTTCACCGCCCACTAAAACTGCATCTACCTGCGATCGCAGCCGATTCATAACTTTCCGATCCGTCGGTGATCCTAACCCCGTTAGCTGCCCGTGTGTAGTTGTCGCCTTCCCATCAACGCTAGATACCATATTGAAAATGATATATGGGCGAGTAGATACTTGTCCCTCATAGTTAAACTGAACACCTTCAATCGGAAAGTCTAGCTCCTCAAAGTCGTAAATATCGAGAGGGACGGGTTGTAGCTTAGAAATTATATTTTCCATAAATTATTCCCAAGTTGAGTTTTAAGTCCAAATTATTGGATAAGTATTTACTAGCGAATCGATTTAAATTGGCACGCAGAAGTTAGCACTTTACCCATTTCAGTATTTTTTTCTAAATAATACCCCAGTTGACCTTTTATTTGGATAGGTTTACTTTGACCCTTCACAATTCCAGCGTGATTACTTTCTACAGCCATTCGGGTCTTACAACTACCATTAAATTTGCTTGTATAAGCGGTCATCCCAGAAGTAGGTTTATTAAACTCAATCATTTGTTCGTAAGCAATTTTATCACCTTGTTTTCTGATTGAAGAGTTATTGAGATGGAATTTATATCCTCTAGAATCTGTAACAATATAAATCCATTTATTGTTTGCATTGCTGCTAGAGGAAAAAATACTAAACAATGAGATAGTGCAGAAATTAAGTATTAGTAGAGTCTTAATCATTTTGATTACTTTATTTCAAACTATTGACTAACTATATATTTAGTTCGAATTTCCAAATACTCTGCCACAGCTTTTAAATCTTCGAGTCCACGATTAAAACGAATTAGCATGGCTTCAGATTGATCGTTGTTAGAAATCAATTGAGGATTTTGTAAGGTCAATTCTTGAATAGCATTTAACCAAACAGAAAGTGGAACATTTTCAACGGCTGCCCGAATCCCCATATTTGCCAATACTGCTAGATAAAATCCTGTTAAATCCTGTCCACCATATCCATAGAAACCATCCCATAGTTCTAACTTTTGAGGTGTGTAAGCATCATATTGGTCGAAATTGATTGGCGTGGGATCGAGTTGTGGTTGGGGAAGTGGCGGATTATCCATAATTATTTAAGGTTCATAGATCAAAGTAATTGTGACTTTTGATAATTATAGTGAAACCCTCAAACTTGATAACTCTTCGGTTGAGGGCTTTAACTAATTAAATTTGAAGTTCTTAAGTGAATGGCTGAAACAATTATATGCCTTCAAATATTCTCTGACTTTTTTGCGATCGCTTATCTACTTAATACTTAGGAACAGAGCTATCGATCTCTTCGCTCCAAGCAAGAATGCCACCTTTAACATTGATGCCATCTATACCTGCTTGTTTAAGGATGCCTAATGCCTTAAGCGATCTCCCACCCAATTTACAATGCACAACTAACTTGCGGCGGGACGCATCCTGAAGGGAATCGCCTATCAAAGCTCTAACCTGTTCAACGCCATTGCCATTTTCAATATCTGGTAAAGGAATCAAAGTTGTATTCGGGATTTTGCCAATTTCCCATTCACTAGGATTTCGCACATCTACAATTACATAGTCAGGATTATCGATCAGATCCTTCAGCTCGGTTACTGTAATTTCAGGAATTTGGTGTTGGTCGTGTGATTCCATGGCTTTTGCTTGGGGGATTCCGCAGAATTGTTGATAGTCGATAAGTTCAGTAATAACTGGACGCACGGGATTTGGGCGTAGTTTTAACTCACGGAAGCTCATTTTGAGGGCATCAAAGAGTAGAAGCCGTCCGCTTAGGGTTGTACCTTTGCCTAGAATAATTTTGATGGTTTCTGTCGCTTGAATTACGCCGATGATGCCTGGCAGAATTCCTAATACCCCCCCCTCAGCACAGGAAGGAACTAATCCTGGAGGCGGAGGTTCGGGGTATAAATCCCGATAGTTGGGAGCGGTGGCATCAGCATCATAAATCCAGTCGCGATCGCTATCTCTGGAACTTTTCTTTTGCTCAGAAGATAAACTATGCCAATCCTCTGGACGTTGCCAACCGCCTCGATAGTTAAATACCGTTGCCTGCCCCTCAAATCTATAGATGGAACCGTAAACATTGGGCTTATTTAACAAAACACAGGCATCATTCACCAAATATCTTGTCGGAAAATTATCGGTACCATCTACCACAATGTCATAGGGAGCCATAATTGCCATGGCATTTTCAGAGCTAATCATAGTCTCGTAGAGATCGACTTGACAGTGGGGATTGATTTCATGGATGCTGGCTTTCGCTGATTCAATTTTGGGCTTGCCAATCCAAGATGTCCCGTGAATGACTTGACGCTGGAGATTAGAGGCGTCGACTATATCAAAATCGACAATGCCAATCCGTCCAACGCCTGCGGCGGCTAAATACATTAACAAAGGTGCACCCAATCCCCCTGTACCAATGCAGAGGACACTAGCAGCTTTTAGTTTTTTTTGTCCTTCTACTCCAACTTCTGGCAAAATCAGGTGGCGAGAATACCGTTCGTACTCCTGTTGATTAAGTTGAATAGTTTTTAAATTTGGATCGAGCATGGTTTATTCATTAGTAACCTAAGAAATTATTTTAACTCATTGATTTTAGTTATCCTGAGTTGCTTAAAATATCTCTATGTTCTGAGAATGCGATCGCTAAGGGTAAGATCGGGAATATTACTTAAAAGTTCTTTAGAAATCAGAGGTCTTGATGGTTTTATTAGAAGCAAAAAATTTAACTTTTGAAGATGGCCAGAATCTATTTGGTTTTCGCGAGTCTGGAGAAATGGGTATTTTTTCTGACTACCTTGATTTACACCAAATGTCAGAACTTGAAAGCAGGGAATTAATGGCAATTTGTGCTAATTTTTGCCGCTATCTACTATCAGGTAAAGTTTCTGAGGGACAAATTAAGTTTATAGCGATCGCTCCATTAATGAATTTAGCGGGCTACTATGACCAAGCGATCGAGTTGCTTTTAGAAGAAAATATTCAACGCATCGAAATTATCGATTCTGATATACTCCCTTCCCAGTCAAAGATTAGTTTTTTGGGGGTGTGGGGGCTGCGCCCCCACGAAGGGGCTTTGCCCCTTAACCCCATTTAAACTGTGTATATTTCTATGGTGGGAAGGGAGTAAGCATCACAGGTAGATACGATATTATGGCTGTTAAAAAAACTGGATTTCCAAATCTTACTAAACTCTGGATGCTGATAGTTGAGGCAAAACGGGCGGGAATCGATCCTCTTACGGGAATTCCCCAGTTATTGACTTACACATACGAGACCTTGAACTTTCAACCTTCAGTTTGGGGACTCGCAACAAATGGTTTGCATTTTCAGTTTATGCGGATTTGGGCAGGTGAATCACCCACCTATCAATTATAGAAATAGCCGTAAAACCCAACCGTTTTAACCGTGGGATATAAGGCGGTGAGCGAGAGCGAACAATCTACTTAGCGGATCGCAGATACCCTTACAAGAAACTGCGGTATAATGTAAGGTATGCAGAAAGCTTTCA